>DATBAK010000087.1 GCA_036271555.1 Acidimicrobiia bacterium | reverse complement strand
CCCGCGCCGCGCACGGTGTCAGCCACCTCGGTGGGCAGCGGCACGGACGCGCCGGGGAAGGCGACGCTCAAGGTGCCGTGTTGCGTGGCCCCTTCGGCCGCGGGCGCGCCACTCTCGACGAGCATCCCTTGCATCAGGTTCATGCCCGGGCTGCCGAGGAAGTGCGCCACGAACGAGTTGGCCGGCCGCGCGTAGAGCGACTCGGGCGTGGCCACCTGCTGCAGTTTCCCTTCGCTCATGACGGCGATGCGGTCGCCCATCGTCATGGCCTCCACCTGATCGTGGGTGACGTAGAGCGTGGTGGTCGACAGCCGCGCTTGCAGCTCCACGATGTCGGCCCGGGTCTGCACGCGCAGGGCGGCATCGAGATTCGACAGCGGCTCGTCCATGAGGAACACGAGGGGCTCGCGCACGATGGCCCGGGCCAGCGCCACCCGTTGCCGCTGGCCGCCCGAGAGCTGACCGGGCTTGCGGTCGAGCAGCGTGGACAGGCCCAACGTGTCGGCGGCCCGCTTCACCTTGGCGGCGCGCTCCTCCTTCTCGACGCCGCGTTGGCGGAGCGGGAACTCGATGTTCTTCGACACCGTCAGGTGCGGGTAGAGCGCATAGCTCTGGAAGACCATGGCGACGTCGCGGTCCTTGGGGTCGACGTCGTTCACCACGCGCTCGCCGATGGAGACGGCGCCGGCGGTCACGTCTTCAAGGCCGGCCACCATGCGCAGCGCAGTCGTCTTGCCGCAACCCGACGAGCCCAGCAGCACCAGGAGCTCGCCGTCGGAGACGTGCAGGGTGAGGTCGTCGACGGCGGTGGTGTCGCCGAACCGCTTGGTGACGCCGTCGAAGCTGACCTGTGCCAACGTGTCTCCTTGGGGCGGCCCGCCTGCGGCCACGCATCATCAGTTCTCGCACGGTAGCGACTCGGCGCAGCGGCGTCACGAATACCTGCTGGTCCCCGGTTCCGGCACGCCCGCCGGCACCTGCTGCGGCACGCGCGCCGGCTCAGCTGGCGGGGATCTTCCACCCCATCGACTCGGCGATCTCCTTGCAGGTCGGGCACAGGCCGTAGCGCTTGGGATCACGGCCGGGCACCCATTCCTTGCCGCAGAGGGCCCGTACGGCGGTCCCGTTGACGATGCCTTCGACCACGCTGGGGCCGGCGGAGACGTACTTGCCCTTCTTCCTGCCCTTGGTCGGTCGGTACCCCTCCAGGACGATGTGGGCCATCCGGTCGTGGTCGCCGTCCTCGAGGTCGGGATCCGGCCGGGCCGGGGCCAGGGTGGTGCCACCCGCCGGACCGGTGTTCGGGGCTGTCTCGGTGCCGCTCACGGCTTCAGCGTACGTCCTGGGATGGCCGCCCCGCCGCCCCGCCGGGCCTCCGACCAGGGGTGGGACACCGTCCGGAATAACGGCGCCCCCTCCTATGCTGGAACACCAACAATTACATGATTACAGCAGTCCGAACAGGGACGGACCGCTCGGGAATGACATTCCCGCCCAGATGGTTGACCAGTCAGATGAATTTGGAAGCCGAAGGGAACCCGATGACAAACGAGAATGTGACACTCCCATTGCTCCCCCTCACATCAGGGGTCGTGCTGCCCGGGATGGTGTTCACCATGGCCCTCGAGTCCGATGAGGCCCGGGCCGCGGTCGACTCCGCCCGCTCCGCCGGGGGCCGTCTGCTCCTGGTGCCCCACATCGAAGGTCGTTTCGCCGCCGTCGGCGTGATCGCCGAGGTGATGGAGGAGGGCGAGCTGCCCGGCGGCCTGGCCGCCGTGGCCATCCGTGGTGACCGTCGCGCCGTCATCGGCACCGGGGTCCCCGGCACCGGCGACGCCCTCTGGGTCGAGGCCGAGCCGCTGGACGAGCCCGAGCCGACCCCGGCCGCCAACGAGTTGGCCCGTGAGTACCGCGCCGTGCTCGAGAACATCTTGCACAGCCGGGGTGCCGGCCGTATCGCGGCACAGCTCCGTGACATCCACGAGCCCAGCCGTCTGGCCGACATGTCGGGGTACTCACCCGACCTCTCGCTCACGCAGAAGGTCGAGGTGCTCGAGACGCGCGACATCGAAGCGCGCCTCCGCCTGGTCCTCGGCTGGGCCCGCGACACGCTGGCCGACCTCACCTTGCGCGAGAAGATCAAGACCGACGTCGAAGAGGGCATGGAGAAGACCCAGCGCGAGTTCCTCTTGCGCCGCCAGCTCGATGCCATCCGCAAGGAGCTCAACGGCCTCAGCGGCGAGAGCGGCGACGAGGACCCCGACGACTACCGGGCCAAGATCGAGGCGCGTGAGCTCCCCGAGCACGTCCGGAAGGCGGTCGAGCGCGAGGTCGACAAGCTCGAGCGCACCAGCGACCAGAGCCCCGAGACGGGCTGGATCCGCACCTGGCTCGACACCGTGCTCGAGATCCCCTGGGGCACCGAGTCCGAAGACCGGCTCGATATCCCCGAGGCGTCGCGCATCCTGGAGGCCGACCACGACGGTCTGGCTGACGTGAAGGAGCGCATCCTCGAGCACCTCGCCGTGCGCAAGCTCCAGGCCGAGCGCGGCCTGGCGCCGGTGGACGGGCGCGGCTCGGGGGCCATCCTGGCCCTCGTCGGGCCTCCGGGCGTCGGCAAGACGTCGCTCGGCGAGTCCGTGGCCAACGCCCTCGGACGCAAGTTCGTCCGCGTCTCGCTCGGCGGGGTGCGTGACGAGGCCGAGATCCGTGGCCACCGCCGCACGTACGTCGGCGCGCTGCCTGGCCGCATCGTGCGCGCGATCAGCGAGGCGCGTTCGATGAACCCGGTCGTGCTGCTCGACGAGGTCGACAAGGTGGGCTCCGACTACCGCGGCGACCCGGCGGCGGCCCTGCTCGAGGTCCTCGACCCCGCGCAGAACCACACGTTCCGCGACCACTACCTCGAGGTCGACCTCGACCTCTCGGACGTGCTGTTCCTTGCGACCGCGAACGTGCTCGACACGATCCCGGGCCCGCTGCTGGACCGCATGGAGCTCGTGCAGCTCGACGGGTACACCGAGGACGAGAAGGTCGCGATCGCGCGCAATCACCTGCTCCCGCGTCAGCGCGAGCGGAACGGGCTGCGCGACGACGAGCTCGACGTCACCGACGACGCGTTGCGGACGATCATCGCCGGCTACACGCGTGAAGCGGGCGTGCGGAACCTCGAGCGTCAGCTCGGGACCGTCGCGCGGAAGGCCGCGCGTCGGGTCGCCGAACACGAAGCCGACGCCGACAGTGAGCCGGTCGTCGTCGACGAGTCGGGACTTCGCGACGCGCTCGGCCGGGTGAAGTTCCGTGCCGAGGACGCGAGCCGTGCGCCGGTGCCCGGTCTCGCGACCGGACTCGCGGTCACGGGTGCCGGTGGCGACGTGCTCACCATCGAGGCGACCGCGATGGACGGCGAGCCCGGACTCAAGGTCACGGGGCAGCTCGGCGCGGTCATGGCCGAGTCGGCCGAGATCGCGCTGTCGTTCGTGCGGGCGCACCGTGAGGAGCTCGGCATCGACGCGTCGGCGTTCGAGCAGCGGCGCTTCCACGTGCACGTGCCCGCAGGTGCGGTCCCCAAGGACGGCCCGTCGGCCGGCATCACGATGACGACCGCGCTCGCGAGCCTGCTCAGCGGGCGTCCGGTGCGACCGAACGTCGGCATGACCGGCGAGGTGACGCTGCAGGGTCGCGTGCTGCCGATCGGCGGGCTCAAGCAGAAGGTGCTCGCCGCGCACCGCGCCGGCCTCACCGACGTCGTGATCCCGATCGACAACGAAGGCGATCTCGACGACGTCCCCGAAGCGGTGCGCGATGTGATGCACTTCCACCCGGTGTCCGACGTGCGCGACGTGCTCACGATCGCGCTCGAGGAGCCGGTCCGGGAGGACGTGGCGGCATGACGGTGGCTTTTCACGCGGTCGAAGGCGCGAGCGAATGAGCATCGAGCACGTGCGTGCACGTGATCGGATGCACACGGAGATCGACTGGCTCGACTCGTGGCACTCGTTCTCCTTCGGCGGTCACCACGACCCGGCGAACACCCACCACGGACTCCTGCTCGTGAACAACGACGACCGCGTCGTCGCGGGCGGTGGCTTCGGTACACACGGCCACCGCGACATGGAGATCGTGACGTGGGTGCTCGACGGCGCGCTGCGGCATCGCGACAGCACGGGTACCGACGACGTGATCGCGCCGGGGCTCGCGCAGCGCATGAGCGCGGGCGCGGGAATCCAGCACTCGGAGATGAACGCGAGCGCGACCGAGCCCGTGCACTTCGTGCAGATGTGGGTGCCGCCGGACCGGGGCGGTGTCGCGCCCGGCTACGAGCAGCGCGATGTCGGCGACCGGCTCGCAGCGGGCGGGTTGTTCCCGCTCGCGTCGGGCGGGCGCGCCGCCGATGCCGCGATCACGATCCACCAGGCCGACGCCACGCTCTGGGTCGCGCGCCTGGGAGCCGGCGAGACGGCGACGGTTCCGGACGCGCCCTTCGTCCACGTCTTCGTCGCCCGTGGCTCGGCGACCTTCGCAGGCGCGGGCTCGTCCGAGGCCCTGGCCGTCGCCGAAGGCGACGCCCTCCGCCTCGCCAGCGGCGGAGCGGGCTCCCTGGCGGCCGGTCCCGACGGCGCCGAGGCCCTGATCTGGGAGACCTACTCGACCGTCGCGTGAGCGCCCTCAAGGGCCTCTGACCAGGGTCGATAGAGGAAGGAGATCCCCGGATCTCCTGGAGTCCTCTGGTGCATCGTCGTCTCGGCGTCGTGTCGCGTTTCGCCGTTCTCAGCGCGGTTCTGATCTGCGCGCTCGGCATCGTGCTTGCCCGCAGCGTCGGCAACGCGATCACGAACCGCAACCTCGCGAGCGCGCGGCAGACCGCGGTGCTCGCGGCGCGGCTCGCGGTGCAGCCGCGGCTGAACTCGGGGGAGCTCGCGAACGGGCTGACGCCCATCGACATCGGCTACATGAACAACGCGCTCGAAGCCGGCTTCCAGAACCACGACATCGCGCGCATCAAGATCTGGAACCGCGACCTGCGGGTCGTGTACTCGGACGACGCGAGTCTGATCGGCCGGCGGTTCCCGACCGACGACGACGTGCGCGAGGCGCTCGAGGGCGAGACCGCGTCGGACGTCAGCAATCTGTCCGAGGACGAGAACACACAGGACCGCGGCTCGGGCGCCCGGCTGCTCGAGGTGTACACGCCGTTGCGGTTCGACGCGGGTGACAAGCCCGAAGGCGCGTTCGAGATCTACCTGCCGTACGCGCCGATCGCGCAGGGGATCCACGAGGACGTGCTGCACCTCTGGGTGATCATCATCGCCGGGCTCGGTCTGCTGTACCTCGCGCTGTTCCGGATCGTGCAGAGCGCGTCGCGTCGCCTTCGCAAAGAGCTGCGCCGCAACGAGCATCTCGCCGCGCACGATCCGCTCACCGATCTCGTGAACCGCGCGCGCTTCGACGAGCTGACGACCGAGGCGTTGCGCGAAGTCGAGTCGCGCCGCGGGCACGTCGCCGTGTTGCTCGTCGACGTCGATCGCTTCAAGGACGTCAACGACGTGCTCGGCCACGCCTGTGGCGACATCGTGCTCCAGGAACTCGGGCGCCGGTTGCAGGACGCGATCCCCGGTGCGACCGTGGCGCGACTCGGCGGCGACGAGTTCGCCGTGTTGCTGCGGACCGTCACCGCCGCGCCCGCGGCGCTCGATGCCGCGCAGCGCGCGCTGTCGGTGTTCCGCCGGCCGATCACCGTCGACGGCCTGCCGGTCGAGCTCGATGCGAGCATCGGGGTGGCGGTCGCGCCCGCGCACGGCACGACTGCGGCCGCGCTCATGCAGCGCGCCGACATCGCGATGTACGTCGCCAAGCGCACGCACAGCGGCGCGGAGCTCTTCGCGATCGACCAGGACAGCAGCAGTCGGACGCGGCTCACGATGCTCGGCGAGCTGCGCCACGCGATCGAGACCGGCGAGCTGGTGCTCTACTACCAGCCGCAGCTCGAGCTGCGCACGGGCGCGATCCGTGGCTTCGAGGCGCTCGTGCGCTGGAACCATCCGGTGCGCGGGGTGCTCGCGCCGGCCGAGTTCCTGCCGCTCGCGGAGCACACCGGTCTCGTTCGCCCGCTCACGCGGCGCGTGCTCGAGCTCGCCGCGCGACAGAGCGCGGCGTGGCGCGCCGACGGAGTCGCGCTCCCGATCTCGGTCAACCTGTCGGCGTCGAACCTGCACGACACCGAGCTCCCGAAGCTCGTGCGCCTGCTGCTCGAGGCGCACCGGCTCCCGAACGACGCGTTCAACTTCGAGATCACCGAGAGCACGATCATGCACGACTCGGTACGCGCGGTCGAGGTCGTCAAGAGCCTCCGCGCGCTCGGCGCGCGCATCTCGATCGACGATTTCGGCACCGGGTACTCCTCGTTTGCGTACCTGCAGCAGCTCGCGGTCGACGAGATCAAGGTCGACATGTCGTTCGTCCTCGAAATGGTCGACAACGCCGACGACGCGACGATCGTGCGCACGACGATCGCGCTCGGTCACAGCCTGCGGCTCGAGGTCGTCGCCGAGGGCGTCGAGACCTCCGAGGCCCTCGTGATGCTGCGGGAGATGGGCTGCGATCTCGCGCAGGGCTACTGGCTCAGCCGGCCGCTGCCCGCGGTGGAAGCGCTCGAATGGCTGCGCCGCCACGGCCGCGGTGTGGCCGCGCCCGAGCGCTGGTTCTCGAAGACCCGCTGACACTCGGGCGCGCTCTCAGAGCCGCAGGCGCGTGCGTGACGCGGCCGCGTTCTGTGTAGACCCGAGGAGTTGGCCGTCGGGCTCGAACACGTTGAACGTGCAGCCGTCGGAGGGTGGTGCGCCGGCCTCGTCGGTGGATCAGATGATGGTGGTACGGGGCACACGAGCACGAGGTTCGCGACGTTCGTCTCGCCGCCGATCGTCCACATCACGACGTGATGGATGTCGGACCAGCTCGCGCGCCGGTCGCACCCGTCAGGCGGAAGCCGTCGAGCGCGAGCCCCGCGTCCAAGTCGTGCAACGCGGCGTCGCACAACCCGTCGACTTCGACGCCGACCAGCCGATTCACCGCCGCGCTCAGCCTCTCCAGCACCTGATCATCGCATCCGAACATACGTTCGTGAATCAAGAGAAAAGTCAATGTTCATCGCATGGAATCGCGCTGCGATTGGTGACTCTTGTCGCCTTCTTCGGCGCGCCGGAGCGCCACGATTTCGAGGCGTTGGCTACCGTGAAGGCGTGGCGAAGCGCACGAAGATGCCGACCGGCGTGCAGCCGCCTCCGATGCCCGCCTACGGCCAGCCGATGTTGCGACTTCAACGCGACGCACCAGGTGCGCGCTGGGCGCGGTTGGCGCTCCGCGTGGTCGTCGTCGGAGGCCTGGTCGCGATGACGATCGAGTTGGTCGCCCGGCTCGTTCACTGATCGCTCGAAGCACGGCTCGGCGGTGGCTGGGTTGGACCTGAGCCGCTACGCACAACCCATACGAATCGGGTAGAGAAGGGCGGTGCCGCGCGCCCCTCGCGTTCCTCGCGATCTGAAGCCGATGCTCGCGATGCCCACGGACGCGCCTCCGACCGGCGACGGGTGGGCGTGGGAGATGAAGTGGGATGGCGTGCGCGCGCTCGCGAGCGTCGAGGACGCGCAGCTGCGGCTCGTCAACCGGCGCGGGCTCGACATCACGCGCCGGTATCCGGAGCTGCACGCGCTCGGTGACGCGCTGCGCGGCACCGACACCGTCCTCGACGCCGAGCTCGTGATCTTCGACGGACCGCGTCCCGACTTCCAACTCATGCAGCGACGCATGCACGTCGACGCCCCGCGCGACATCGCGCGCCTCAGCGAAGCGCTGCCCGCGGTGCTCGTGCTGTTCGACCTGCTCTGGCTCGACGGTCATTCGACGATCGCGCTGCCGTACTCCGAGCGCCGGCGGTTCCTGCTCGGGCTCGGGCTCACGGGGAGCGCCTGGCAGACGCCGCCGCACGAAGTCGGCGACGGCTCGGCGACGCGCGCGGTCGTCGAGCAGTTCGCGCTCGAGGGACTGATGGCGAAGCGACTCGACTCGGTCTACGAGCCGGGGCGACGCGCGCGCACGTGGTTGAAGTGGAAGCTCCAGCTGCGCCAAGAGCTGGTCGTCGGCGGATGGATGCCCGGGCTCGCCGGGCGCGCGGGGCAGCTCGGATCGCTGCTCGTCGGCTACTACGACGGCCCGACGCTGACCTACGCCGGCCGCGTCGGCACCGGCTTCTCGCAGGCCGAGCTCACGCGGCTCGGCGCGCAGCTCGAGCCGCTCCGCCGCGCGTCGAGCCCGTTCACAGCCGGCGCGGTGCCCAAGGGTGCCGTGTTCGCCGAGCCCCGGCTCGTCGTCGAGGTGCGGTTCACGGAATGGACGTCCGGCGGCTCCATTCGCCAGCCCGCGTACCTCGGAGCGCGCGACGACAAAGACCCCGCGACGGTCGTGCGCGAGACGTAGCGCTACGTGCGCGACGCCCGGTCGGCCGCGTACTCGGGATGGCTCGCGTCGACGATGGCGAGGGCCGCGGTCAGGTGCGAGAGGTGCGTGAGGCCCTGCGGGAAGTTGCCGAGCAGCTCGCCGGTGCGCGGGTCGTACTCCTCGGAGAAGAGGCCGAGGTCGTTGCTCGCCGCCATCGCGCGGTCGAACGCTTCGCGCGCGCGGTCGATGCGGCCCTGGTGTGCCAGACACTCCGCGTACCAGAACGTGCACGCGACGAACGGCGCCTCGCCGCCCCCGACACCGTCGAGGCCGCTTTCGGTGGAGTAGCGCAGCACGAGACCATCGCGAGTCAGACGCTCGCCGATCGCGTCGACCGTTCGCACCATGCGCTCGTCGTCCCAGGGAACGAAGTCGAACGCGGGGAGCAGGAGCAACGAGGCGTCGAGCTCGGTCGACCCGAACGCCTGCACGAACGTGCCCATCTTCTTGCTGTAGCCGCGCCGGTCGATCGTGGCGCGCAGCTCGTCGCGCGCGGCGCGCCACTTGCGCGTCGGTGCGCGGCGCATGCTCTCGCGTGCGAGGTCGAGGCCGCGCTGCAATGCGACCCAGCACATCGCCTTCGACTGCACGAAGTGCCGTGGCTTGCCCCGCATCTCCCACATTCCCGCGTCGGGCTGGGTCCAGATCTCCGCGGCCCGGTTCACGAGGCTGCAGAGGAACCGCCAGTAGTCGTCGTCGGGCGATTGGCCCCGCTCGTGCCAGCGCCAGGCGAGGTCGAGGAGCTCGCCGTACACGTCGAACTGATGCTGGGTCGCGGCGCCGTTGCCGACGCGCACCGGGCGCGAGCCGCGGTAGCCGTCGAGGTCGAGCTCGATCTCGGTGAGCCGGCGCTCGCCGCCCACGCCGTACATGATCTGCAACGACTCGGCCGAGCCCGCGGCGCTCCGCTCGACGAACCGGCGGAAGCCGTCGGCCTCGTCCTCGGCCCCGATCTCGGCGAGCGAGCGCACCGTGAAGTGCGAGTCGCGAATCCACGTGAACCGGTAGTCCCAGTTCCGCGTGCCGCCGACGCGCTCGGGGAGCGACGTGGTGGGCGCGGCCGCGACCGCACCCGTCGGCGCGTAGGTGAGCGCCTTCAGCACGATCGCGGAGCGGCGCGCGCCGGCCGCCTCGGCGACGTCGCGCCGCGCGATGTTGCGCGCCCACGCGTGCCACCACGCGATCGTCTCG
Organism: Acidimicrobiia bacterium; assembly: GCA_036271555.1. Classification (NCBI taxonomy): domain Bacteria; kingdom Bacillati; phylum Actinomycetota; class Acidimicrobiia; species Acidimicrobiia bacterium. Next base: position 97,256 of record DATBAK010000087.1, on the reverse strand, counting down.
TCGAGGCGACGGTCGAGCTCGGTCGCGCGCTCGCGCCGCGGGATGTCGACATCGATCTCCTCGGGTTTGTACGACGTGATCGCGAGGCGGAGCCGCTCGCCCGCCTCGATCGAGACGGTCCCCGCGATGTCGTGCTCGTGCATGCGCGCGAGCTCGTGATCGCACTGGACGAGGATCGCGTCGTTGCCGCCGATCGCGGTGAAGATGCCGGGCGCGTGTCGCCGCACCCACGGTCGCACCTCGCCGTAATCGAACCGCGGGCAGACCTCGACCTGGACGCGCATCTGGCCGCGTGTCACCTCGAGGATGCGCAGCAGCTGTTGACGCGGTTCGGTGGCGCCGCCGCGCCGCATCGCGAAGCAGTCGAAGAGGCGACCTTCCGCGCCGCGCGTGCGGAACTGCGTCTCGAGCACGAGCGAGTCGTCGACGTAGTTGCGCTGGATCTCGTGATCGGCCGTCGGCCGGATCCAGCAGAACCCACCGCGCTCCCAGTCGAGGATGCGGCCGAACATGCTGCCGACGTCGAGGCGCGGCATGCAGCACCAGTCGATGCTGCCGGCCCGCGAGACCAGCGCGACCGAGTGGCAGTCGGAGAGGAACGCGTATTCACCGATCGAGGGATACGGATCGCGGCTCACGAGCGTTGGTCTATACCCGCGCTACCCGGGTGGCGCTGGATGGGCCGGTCCACGATACGGTCGGGATGCCTCGGTGGGACTGATCCCGAAGGCCTTCGGGAAGGACGGTGCCGTGCTCGACCAACCCCGCGTCCTCGACGCGAACCCAGTCGGCGACCTCGACGCGTACCTGGCGATCGGCGGTGGTCGCGGGCTCGATGCCGCGCGCCGCCTCGGTGTCGCGGGCGTCATCGACGAGGTCGACGCTTCGGGACTGCGCGGCCGCGGCGGTGCCGGGTTCCCGACCGGTCGGAAGTGGCGCACGGTCGCGTCGTACGAAGCCCCCGACGAGCCGGCGGTCGTCGTCGTCAACGGGGCCGAAGGCGAGCCCGGGTCGTTCAAGGACCGGGCGCTCATTCGCGCCAACCCGTACCGCGTCGTCGAGGGCGCGCTGATCGCGGCCGACGCGGTCGCGGCCGAGCGCATCGTGATCGCGACGAAGGCGTCGTTCACGCGCGAGGTCGAGCGCTTGCAGCGCGCCGTCGCCGAGATCGTCGCCGCGGGATGGGCGAAGGATGTCGAGATCACCGTGCACGCCGGTCCGAGCGCGTACCTCTACGGCGAGGAGACCGCGCTGCTCGAGGTGCTCGACGGGCGCGGTCCGTTCCCGCGCATCGCGCCGCCGTGGCGACGGGGGATCGACGACGTCCCGCTCCATCCGGGCGGGCACGTCGAGTGGTCCGCGGCCGTGGAGATGGCGGCGCCCGACGAGGATCTGCCGGTCGCGCCGGCGCTCGTCGACAACGTCGAGACGATGGCGAACCTCCCGGCCATCCTCGCGGAAGGCGCGGACTGGTTCCGCGAGGTCGGCACCGACGAGTCGCCGGGCACGATCGTGTGCACGATCACGGGCCGCACGAAGCGCGCGGGCGTCGCGGAGGTCGCGATGGGAACGACGCTCGCGGAGATCATCGAGCAGATCGGCGGGGGCGCGCTCGACGGACGGTCGCTCGTTGCCGCGGTGTCGGGTGTTGCGAACCCGATCGTGCTCGCGTCGCAGTTCGACACACCGCTCACGTACGAGGCGATGCGCGACATCGGGTCGGGTCTCGGCACCGCCGGTTTCATCGTCTTCGACGATGCGACCGACATGGTCGCGGTCGCGCAGGCGGTCTCTCGCTTCCTCGCGGTCGAGTCGTGTGGTCAGTGCACGCCGTGCAAGCTCGACGGCGTCGCGATCAGCGGCGCGCTCGACCGGTTGCGCGCGTCGGAGGCGCACGACGACGACCTTGCGCTCGTCGACCGCCGGCTCGCGAGCGTCGCGTTCGGCGCGCGCTGCAATCTCGCGACCCAGCAGCAGGTCGTCGTGGGCAGCATCCGCGAGCAGTTCGCGGACGCGTTCGCCGCGCACGCGGCGGTCGACGTGCCCGGCGCACCGCAGGAGCTGATCGCCGAGCTCGTCGACATCGCGGGCGATGTCGCGACGTACGACCAGCACCACCGCGAGAAGCAGCCCGACTGGACCTTCGACGCCGTCGACTCCGGCCAGCTCCCGGTCGACCGCTTCTAGCGCCCCTCCCTCATCTCAGTGGTACTGCGTTGCCGGCGTATAGCCGGGCAACGCAGTACCACAGGACCGGCGGGAGTCCCGCGCGCGACGATGACCGGCGTGGAGGAGACGCGGGTCGATCGCTGGCTCTGGTCGGTGCGGATCTTCAAGTCGCGCTCGGAGGCGACCGACGCGTGCCGGGGCGGCCACGTGCGGGTGAACGACCGACCCGCCAAGCCCGCGGCGACCGTGCGGGTCGGGGATCGCGTGAGCGCGCGAGCCCACGGTCGTGATCGGGTGCTCGAGGTCGCGCGCGTGATCGACCGCCGCGTCGGCGCGCCGATCGCCGCGGAGTGTCTCGTCGACCACAGTCCTCCGCCACCGACGCGTGAGGAACGTGACCCGTTCTTCGTGCGGGATCCGTCGAGCGGGCGACCGACGAAGCGCGAGCGCCGTCAGATCGATCGCATCCGTCACCGGTGACGCACGCTCACTTCGCGGCTTGGAGTTGCTTCCACTCGTGCTCGTCGGCCGGCACGATCGAGCGCCCGATCGCGGCCAGCGTCGCGCTCGGCGCGCGAGCGGTCACCAACACGGTGGTCGAGCCGAAGTGTCGCTCCGCGCTCACGAACCCGAGCTCCGCGTTCTGTGACGCGCGCTGCAGCCCGGCGACGAACTCGTCGATCGTGGCTGCGCCCGAGCTCAACCGGTACGCAAGCACATACGTCCAGCGGTTGCCGGGAGCGACGAGGTCGACTTCGAGCGGTGCGCTCCGGGTTTGCCGGGGGAGCGGCGGTGCGCTCGCCGTCCGCTTCCAGCCGGCGGGCAACGCGGTGGACGGAATCGACGGCGCGTGTCCCGACCGCACGGAGCGGGCGATGCGCGCGAGCTGCGTGTCGGTGAGGCCGCGCGCCGCGACGTAGTACGCGGTGTCCTCTTCGAGATCCGACTCCCAGAACAGCGTCGTGTACGGGCCGAAATGATGGAGGTGTCCGTAGCCGGACGCGCGCCGGTCGGAGCGCAGACTCGGGCACTGCTCGTTCTGGTCGCCGGTCGCCACCGCAGGCCCGAGCCCCGGGACCGAGCAGTCGCCGGTCTCGCCGAGCGGCATCGCGTCGTCGCCGCCGCTGACGCCGGCGAGCAGCGCGGGCCCGTTCGCGGCGACGGTTCCGCCCGGCGCGTACAAGCCGTTGGTGACGGCCGGCGGCCGGTAGCGCGCCGCGGACGCGCTCGCGACCTTCCACCCGCGCGGCAGCGGTTTCGGAACGAACCAACCGTCGCCTCTCGACACCGGCCCGCGCCGCGCCGCGTCGTGCGTCGACGCGCACGCGCCGCAAAACGCGACGAGCGCGCACAGCGCCGCCACCCACCGTCGCCCCATCCGACCAGCATGCCCGACCGAACGAAGCGCGCCGCCGCGCGCAGCCCGGCGCCCCCCGGTATGCCGCTTCTTCTTCGACAGACGCGAGAAACGGCATACCAGCTGCGGGGCACGCGAACCGATCGGCCGGCCGCCGGTTACAGATCGAGCGCCGGCGTGAACACCGAAGCGTTTTCGAGGCCGAGGAGGTAGCGCTTGCGATCCATGCCGCCGCCGTAACCGGTGAGGCTGCGGTCGCTGCCGATCACGCGGTGGCACGGGACGATGATCGCGATCGGGTTGCGACCGTTGGCCTGACCGACGGCGCGCACCGCGTTCGGGCGACCGACCGAGCGCGCGATCTCGCCGTAGCTCGTCGTCTCGCCGTACGGGATCGTGCGCAACGCGTCCCACACCGCGAGCTGGAACGGCGTGCCCTGCGGCGCGAGCGGAACGTCGAACTCGCGGCGCGTGCCGGCGAAGTACTCGTCGAGCTCGCGCAGCGTGTCGGCGATCACGCCGTCGGCTGCCTCGACGCGGACGACCTCGGCGGCGCGCACGCGCGGTGACCACTCGCCGAACTCGAGTCGGCAGAGCCGGCCGTCGTCGTCGGCCGCGAGGGTGAGCGCGCCGACCGGGCTCTCGGGGATGAGGTAGGTGTGCATCGTCGTGTCCTCTTCTCAAGCGGGCTGGGCGACGGGCTGGGCGGTAGGCAGGTGACTGATCTCGTGATCGAGCGCGCCCCACAGGTACTGCACCGCGTACGAGCGCCACGGGCGCCAACGGTCGGCGTGCGCGAGCAGCGCCGGCGCGTCGGTCGGCAGATCGAGCAGGCGCGCCGCGGTCACGATGCCGAGATCACCGGCGAGGAACGCGTCGGGATCGCCGGCCGCGCGCATCGCGATCGTGGCCGCGGTCCACGGGCCGATGCCGGGCAACGCGACGAGCCGGTCCACCAGCTCGGCGCGGTCGCAGCTCTCGTCGATCACGAGACTGCCGTCGGCGAGCGCGCTCGCGACCGTGCGCACCGTGCGCGCGCGAGACGCGGGCATCGCGAGCGCGGCCGCGTCGCAGTCGGCGATCGCGGCGGCGTCGGGGAAGCAGTGTGTGAGCCCGCCGTCGGGCGACACGAGCGGTTCTCCACACGCGAGCACGAGTCGCGCCGCGTGCGTGCGCGCGCTGCGCGTCGAGACCTGCTGGCCGAGCACCGCGCGGATCGCGAGCTCCGCGGGGTCGACACTGCGCGGGACCCGGCGACCGGGTGCCTTCGAGACGAGCGGCGCGAGCGACTCGTCGAGCGAGAGATGCGCGTCGACCGCGACGGGGTCGGCGTCGAGGTCGAGCAGGCGGCGGCAGCGGTTCACGGCCGCCGTGAGGTCGCGCAGATCGGCGAGCCGCAGTCGGCAGCGCACGTGATCGACGGCGGGAACCAGCTCGACGATGCCGTGCCCGTGCGGCAGCCGCAACGACCGCCGGTACTTGCTCGGTCGCGCGCGCTCCGTTCGCACTCCGTGACGCGCGGTGGGACCGGCGGAGCTCGCGTGCTCGCCGCTCGCCGCGTCGACGTCGGCCGCGTACTCCTCGACCCCCGGGATCATCGTGGCGACGAGGTGCGCGAGCACGCCTTCGGCGTTGAACGGCTCGCGCAGCGGGAGTCGCAGATCGATCGCACCGGCGATCGGACCCGTGCCGCGGTCACGTTTCCGTGCGCGGACGCGCAGGTCGCTCGGCGTCGTCGCGAACACTTCTTGAACCGTCGCGTTGAACTGCCGCACGCTCTGGAAGCCCGCGCCCCACGCGACCGACGAGAAATCGAGCGCGGTCGTCTCGATCAGCACGCGCGCGGTCTGCGCGCGCTGCGCACGCGCGAGGGCAAGGGGACCGGCGCCGACTTCGGCCTTCAGCTGGCGCTGGAGTTGGCGCACGCCATAGCCGAGCCGGTTCGCGAGCCCGGCCACGCCTTCGCGGTCGACGACGCCGTCGCGGATACAACGCATCGCGCGGGCAACGAGGTCGGCGCGCACGTCCCACTCGGGCGAGCCGGGGCTCGCGTCGGGCCGGCAGCGCTTGCAGGCGCGGAAACCCGCCTCCTGTGCGGCCGCGGCCGTCGGCAGGAACCGGACGTTCTGCGGCTTCGGCAGCATCGCCGGGCAGCTCGGCCGGCAGTAGATGCCGGTCGAGGTCACACACGTGACGAACCACCCGTCGAAGCGGGAGTCCTTGCTCTGCAGCGCCCGATAGCAGCGGTCGAAGTCGTCGATCACCCGTCCATGGAACCACGTCGGAGTCTGGGTGTCTGGCGGAAATACGACACCGACGCCGGGTGCTCGACGGCGCCGCGCGACGGCCGCCAAACTGGTTGTGGCCCGCGCCGCGCGGGCGCTGTCCTCACACCGGTCGGGGCCCGCGCACATGATGCTGAGCTGGAGTCAGGCGGCGTGGCTGGCGGTGATCCTGACCCTCGCGGGGTGGCTCATCCGGCCGCGCGGCCGACGCGGGCTCGTCATCGCGACGGCCGCGTTCCGCGAGACCGCGCTCGTCCTTGCGCTGTTCTCGATCTGGCAGCTCGCGGGCCGGCTCGCGCTGCTGAAGGTCCAGAGCGCGCGCGGACACGCGCTGTTCGTCTGGCACGTCGAGCGCGCGCTGCACCTGCCGAGCGAGGTGACGGTGCAGCGCTGGTTCCTGCCCCATCCGTCCGTGATCAAGCTCTTCAACGTCTATTACGCGACGGTCCACTTCCCGGCGCTGATCATCTTCCTCGTGTGGATGTTCTTCCGGCACCGACCGCACTATCCGGCGGTGCGCAACACGGTCGCGATCCTCACCGCGGCGTGCCTGCTGATCCAGCTGATCCCGGTCGCGCCGCCGCGTATGTTCGAGAACCTCGGCTTCGTCGACACCGCGTTGCACTACGGACAGTCGGTGTACGGAGCCGCGGGCAGCGGCTTCGCCGATCAGCTCTCGGCGATGCCATCGGTGCACGTCGCGTGGGCGGTGCTCGAAGCCGTGTTCGTGATCTCGATCAGTCCGAGCAAGTGGCGCTGGCTCGTGCTCGTGCACACGACGCTCACGATCCTGATCGTCACCGTGACCGCGAACCACTGGTGGCTCGACGGCATCGTTGCGTCGATCCTGCTCGGGATGGCGATCGTGGTCGAGCGCTGGAGCCGCGCCGCGGTCGTGCACGTGCGCGACCGCCTGGCCGCGGAACCGGCGCCGGAGCTCGTCGGCGCGGGCGCATCGGGAGGGGAGTGACGGTCGCGACGTGGGCGCCGGCCGAGTACGAGGACGCGGCGCGCGCGGAGATCGACCGCATGGCGGACGCGGTGCGCGCATCGGATCTCGCGGCGCGCGTCCCGAGCTGTCCGGACTGGAACGTCGCCGAGCTGGTCGCGCACGTCGGACGGATACATCGTTGGGCCGCGCGGATGGTGCGCGACCGCGCGTCCGAGCGGCTCGATCCGCGCTCGTTCGATCTCGAGTTGCCGGCCGACGCGACCGACGCCCGGGCCTACGGCGAGTGGCTCGCCGCGGGCGGGGACCTGCTCGGCGACGCGTTCGCGGCGACCGACCCCGACGCCGACGTGTGGTCGTGGGGTGCCGACCAGCACGCGCGGTTCTGGTCGCGTCGGATGCTGCACGAGACCTGCGTGCATCGCGTCGACGCCGACCTCGCGTGCGGTCAGGAAACGACCGTCGATGCTCGAATCGCGGCCGACGGCATCGGGGAGCTGCTCGCGAACATCCCGACCGCGCGGTACTTCCGACCGCGGGTCGCCGAGCTGCGCGGTGAGGGCGAGTCGATCGCGCTGCGGAGCCGCGATCGCGACGAGGGCTGGCACATCCGTCTCCGGGCCGACGGGTTCGAATGGGAGCCGGTCGTCGCGTCCGGGGCGACGGTTACGGTGACGGCGCCGACCGAGACGCTGTTGCTCGTGCTCTACGGCCGTCGTCCGGCGACCGCGACCGATCTCGAAGGTGACGACGCGCTGCTCGCGCGCTGGCTGGAGGCATCCAAGCTGTGACGGGACGTTTGGACGGCAAGGTCGCGGTCGTCACGGGCGCGGGCGGCGGGCTGGGTGCGGCGATGTGCGTGCGGTTCGCGGAAGAGGGCGCGACCGTGGTCTGCCAGGACCTCGACGGCGACGCCGCGCAGCGGACGGTCGACGCGGTCGCGGCCGCGGGTGGTACCGCGTCGGCGTGGGCGTGCGACGTCTCCGACAGCGCCGCGATCGACGCGATGTTCACCGACGCGCAGACCCGGCACGGCGTCGTGAACGTGCTCGTGAACTGCGCAGGTGTCGATCGCACACCGGGTGACGGCTCGCGCGATGGCAACACGGGCTCCGATGTTCAGGTCGCGCACATGAGCGACGCGGGCTGGCAACGCATGCTCGACATCCATCTCAACGGCGCGTTCTTCTGCACGCGCGCGTTCGTGGACCGGTTGCTCGAGGCCGAGCAGGGCGGCTCGATGATCTGTATCTCGAGCATCGCGGGACTCGCAGGTTGGGGACCGGTGCACTACGCGACCGCGAAGGCGGGACTGCTCGGACTCGTGCGCAGCGTCGCGCGCTTCTGCGGACCGCGCGGCATTCGCGCGAACGCGATCTGTCCGGGCGTCATCGACACGCCGATGAGCGCGTCGGTCGCGCCGCAGATGATCGCGGGGCTGAAGATGCTCACGCCGCTCGGCCGCATCGGCGAGGCGGCCGACGTCGCCGCGGCTGCGGTGTACCTCGCGAGCGACGAGAGCAGCTTCGTCACCGGCGAGACGATCTCACCGAACGGTGGGCTCGTCATCTACTGAGAGGCGGACGCGGCTGCGCGCGGTCGCGGCGTGAGAAGCTGCGGCGATGGTCGCGCCGGCGCGTTCGGAGTCCCGCGCCGGCCCTCCTGACGACGTCGTGATCCCGCCCGCACCGCTGCCGCGCGCGTTGATCGTGGGCGTCACCGCGATCCTGGCGATCGTCGCGGGCTTCGGCCTCGTCGGACTCGCTCTCGCGGTCGTGGGAGTGTTCCTTCCGCTGCTCGTCGTGCCGCTCGGTGTCGCGGCCGCGTGGCTGTTGTTCCGCGCCGCGCAACCGATGCGTGTGCCGACCGTCGGCGGGCGCGCGTCGGCGCTCACCGCGAGCGGAGCGGTCGTCATCGCGGTCGCGGCGCTGCTCGACAACTTGCGCGACGGTGCGCAACACCTGCTGATCGATCGCGACCCCGGCGCGTACGTGAACACGGGGCGCTGGCTGGCCTCGCACCACGGCCTCGTGTTCGACGCCGCGACCGGGCCGTTCGCGACGACGAGCGGCCTCCGCTACAACACGCCCGGCCTGTACGGCGACGGGACGTCGATGCATTTCCAGTTCTCGCACCTGCTGGGCGTGCTGCTCGCGGAGGCGCACTGGGTCGGTGGCGACCGGCTGATGCTCGCGCTGCCCGCCATCCTGGGTGCGGCGTCGCTCGTGGTGTTCTACGCGCTCGTGTGCCGGTACGTGCGGCCAGTGCTCGCGCTGCTCGCGACGGCGGCGCTCGCGGTGAACGTCGTGCAACTGCACTTCACGCGCGACGCGTACTCCGAGGTCGTCGTGCAACTCGTCGCGTTCGGCAGCCTGTGGGTGCTCGGCCTCGGCGATCTGCGACCGCACGGCGGCGGACGGACGCGCGCGGTCTTCGCCGGCGTGCTGCTCGGCACGATCGTCGCGGCGCGCATCGACGGGCCGCTCTACGTCGTCGCGATCCCCGTGTTGTTCGCGCTCGCGGCGGCGCGGCGACGAACGAGCGTCGGCGACTCCGACGACGGCGTGCGCTTCGATGTCGTGGTGCCCTTCGTGTGCGCGGCGACCGCGGTCGCGGCGCTCGGCATCCTCGACGTCGCGCTGCGGGTGCCCGAGTACCTCGGTGAGCCCGGGTGGCGCGTCGCGGCCGAGTACATCGGCATCGTCGTCGTGTCCGTGGTCGCGATCGTGTTCGGCCGGCGCGCCGACCGCTGGCGCGGGTGGTTCGCGCGCGTGCCGCGCCTGCCCGCGATCCTCGGGGGCGCGTTCAGCGTCCTGCTCCTCGGTCTCTGGCTCGTGCGCCCGTACGTCGATCATCCGCGCGGCAAGCCGATTGGCCTCGTCGGGTCGATCCAGGCCGCGCACCACCTCACCGTCGACCGCAGTCAGCGTTACTTCCAGGACGCGATGCGCTGGCACGCGTGGTATCTCGGTCCGTTCGCGCTCGCGGCGGGCGTGCTCGGAGTCGGACTGTTCGTCCGCGAGACGCTGCGAAGGGGCACGATCGCGCACTGGGCGTTGGCGGCGGGCTTCGGCGTGGTCGCGACGATCTACCTCTGGAACGCGTCGATCACGCCGGACCAGCTCTGGGCGATGCGCCGGTTCGTGCCCATCGTGATTCCGGGCTTCCTGCTGTTCGCCGTCGTCGCGCTCGAGTTTCTACTGCACCGCGCGGGACGAGTGGGTGTCGGTGCCACCGTGCTGCTCGCGATCGCGTTCGTCGCGTGGCCGCTCTCGGCGACGCTGCCCGTGCGCGACGAGGTCACAGAGCCCGGCATGCTCGACGCGGTGCACGCGACGTGCCGCGCGCTCGGTCCGCACGCGGCGGTCGTGATGCTGAACGGTCCGACGCAGCTGTATCGCCAGGCGCCGCAGGCCTTGCGCGGGTTCTGCGGGGTGCCGGTCGCGGTGCGGACGAACGCGTTCGACGACACGCGTCTCGCCGAGCTCGCGCGCCGGTGGCGCGCCGACGGCCGTGTGCTCTACGTCGTCGCCGACTCACCGGCGCGCGTCACGCGCACGCTCCCGAACGCGCGGCCGCAGGTCGTGGCGACCGTGACGAGCGACCATCTGCTCGACCAGACCGTCGACCGGCCGCCGCGCACGTACGTGCACGCGCGCGACCAGTTCGTGATCGCGGCCGTGCCGCTCGCTCAGTCGTAGGCCATCGTCGACACGCGCACCGGGCGGAAGCGGAGCGCGAGACCGCTCGCGGCCGTGGTGACGAGCCCGCCGACGACCGGCAGCGCGACGACGAGCATCGCGACCACAGCCCAGGGGAAGACGAGCGGTCGCGTCGAGTTGTCGGCGGTGACGAACACGACGACGGGCAGGAAGCCGATCGGGATCGCGAGCAGCGCCCCCATCACCGTCTGGAGCGCAGCCTTGTAGCCGTTCGCGCGACGCATCACCGCGGGCGCGGCACCGACGACGGTGAGCACGTCGCGCTCGTCGCGTGTCTCCGCCGCTGACAGCGCGAGGTTGACGGCCACGACGAACAACACCATCACCAGCGAGATGCCGACGAGCGCCCACTGCACGAGCAGGGGATCGAGGCCGCCGGGTGGTGTGTAGTCGACGACGCTCGAGGGTGAGACGTCGTCGAGCGAGTTGAGCCGCGTGCGCTGCACCGCGGTCAAGTTGTGCGGTGAGCGGAGCACGACCGGGCCCGGCACCGCGTGCATGCCGAGCCGCGTCGCGAGCGCGGGCGTGACGAGGAGTCGCGGCATCGCACCGATGCGCGCGTGCACCGCGTCGACCAAGGGCACGGAGAACCGGCGCGTGCGCGTGCCGGGCGCCGCATTCGCGTGAACGTCGAGGCTGATCACCGCGTGCCCGTCGCCCTTCCCGATCGGGAACGACTCGTCGCCGAGATACAGCGCACCGCTGTGGGCGAGCTTCGCGCGCTCGTCGCCGCCGAGCGCGTAGTCGTCGATCACCGCGGGTGTCACGATCACGGTCGGCACACCGACGATCGGCGACTCGCTGCTCAGGAGCGTTCCGTTCTCGTCCGCCTGGGCGTGGTCGAACGCGAACGACCGGATCGTCCAGGTGACGCCCGTACGTGCCGGCATGTTCGTGCGCAGCACGCTCGTTTCCTTGGGGAGGATGTGGCGGGCCTTGGCGACGAACGCGGCGGTCGGGGCGTTCGTCCCCGTGGCGCCGAAGGAGACCAACTGGGCCTCGTCGGCGCGCACGTAGTCGGCGCCCCGCTCGCGTTCGAGGTGTGCGGAGAGCACGAGCGACGTCGCCGCGATCGCGAGCGCACTGGTTGCCGCGATCGCCGACACGACCGCGCTGGTGCGCGTGCGCTGGCGCGCGAGGCTGCGCACCGCGATCCGGCTGGAGCCCTGTGCTCGCCCCGCGAGCGGGCCGAGCACGCTCACGTATGCGGGTGCGACCGCGCACGCGCCGAGCAGTACCGCGACACCACCGATGATGGCGGTGATGATCCACACCTGCGAGTTGCCCGTGATGTCGGCGCTCCCACGGCTGCCGATCACCGCGAGGGCGAGCAGCGCGAGACCGCCCGCCGCCGCGAGTGCGCCCGCGAGCGGCAGCCAACGCGGGACGCGACCGAGTGGTCGTCGGCCTGCGAGCGCGGCGAGCACGGGGACGCGGCTCGTGGTGCGCGCGGGAAGCAGCGCGGCGATCGTTGCCGTGATCACACCGAGCAGGAAGATCGGCGCGACGTCGCCGCCCGAGATCGTCCACGGGTGCACGCTGTGGTGGAAGATCGCGGAGGCGTGGGACGTGAGCGCGACGAGCGCGAGTGCGCCGAGCCCGAAGCCGCCGATCGCACCGATCAGTCCCGTCCACGTGCCCTGGAGGAAGAGCACGCGCCGCAGCGTCGTCGGAGGCGCACCGTTCGCCGCGAGCTGGCCGAGCGTCACCAGTTGCCGGCGCGCGCCCATCGCGAACGCGGACGCGATCACAATGCCCGCGACGGTGAGCACGAGCGCGCCGATCACCCAACTCCAGCGCACCTTGCGCTGCGTGTCGGCGGCGCCGTAGTCGACGTGGCGGCCGAGCGCGGGGGAGAGCTCGAGCCCCACGTCGCTCTCGGTGACGCGACTGCTGACCGGCACGAGCGCGCGTGGATCCGTTCCCGGCGCGACCTTCACGAGGATCTGACCGACACCGAGTTTCGGCGCCTTCCACGGCAACACCGTGCCCGGTGGCACGATCATCGACGACTGGCCCCAGGCCTCGGAGTACTCGCCGACGCCCGTGACGACGAAGGTCTGTCGGGCCGGTGCCGTGAGGCGCAGCGTCTGACCGGCGTGGACGTGCAGCGCGTGCGCGGTCGTGCGGGTGAGCAACACCTCGCCTGGGCGCGCCGGCATCCGGCCCGACATCAACTGCACGATCCCGTTCGTGATCGGGTCACGCAGCGGGATGTGCGAGACCTCGACCGCGGTGTCGGCGCCGCCCGCGACGCGCATCACCTGAGGGTCGGCGAACTCGTGGATCGCGACCGTGTGGGTGCCGGCCGGGAGCTCGGCGCGCAGCGTCGCGACCTGTTGCGGTGTGCTCGCGCTGAACAGCGCGTCGGCTTCGCCCCACTCCGAATGCCAGAGCTGGGCCTGGGTCAGATGGTTGGTGCGCACCATCGCGTCGGCGACGAACATGCCCGCGACCGGCACCGCGACGAGGAGGGCGACGAGCAGCGTGCGCCCCGGGCGGCGCAGCACCTCGCGCCGTGCCAAGCGGGTCGCGAGCCGGTACCCGGTCGCCGGGCTGGGGCCGCGATCGCTCATCGCGCACCCGCCGGCATCGCGGTCGCCGACGGCTCGGCGGGTGCGGACGCGATCGACGTGATCCGTCCGTCGCGCATCGACACGATGCGATCGGCCCACGCTGCGTACCGCGGCTCGTGGGTCACGAGCACGACCGCGGTGTCGCGCTCGGCGGGAAGGTTCGCGAGCAGCTCGATCACCGAGTCGCCGGTCGCGGTGTCGAGCGATCCGGTCGGCTCGTCGGCGAGGATCAGCCGTCGCGTTCCGACGACCGCGCGCGCGATCGCGATGCGCTGCTGCTGACCGCCCGAGAAGTCGTCGGGATAGCGCTCGAGGCTCTGCGTGAGCCCGACCGCGTGGAGCGCGTCCGTCGCCTGCTCGCGCGCCGTGCGCCGCCCGACTCCGTCGAGCTCGAGCGGCAGGATCACGTTCTCGAGCGCGGTGAGCCCGGCGACGAGGTTGAGGCGCTGGAACACGTAGCCGACGTCGCGCCGGCGCAGTGATGCGCGCTCCGGCGCGGTCATCGTGTGCACGTCGCGTCCGTCGACGAGGACGCGTCCGGCCGACGGATCTTCGAGCCCGCCCGCGAGGTGCAGCAGCGTCGATTTGCCGCAGCCCGACGGGCCGCGCACCGCGACGAACTCGCGCGGTGCGATCGCGAGTGAGACGTCGGTGAGCGCGCGCACTTCGTTCGGCCCGGCGCCGTAGCTCTTCACGACGTCGACCAGCTCGAGGATCGGGATCATGACCGTTCCTTCCGTGAGGATCGGGTGCGACGAGTCGGTGCCCCGTCGTTGGCGGCGACGGAATCGGACTCGCGCGTCCGTACGCGGGCGCGCTTCGGCGTGACGCGCTCCTCGCAGAGATCGAGCCAGCGCAGGTCGGCTTCCGCGCGCACGATCAGCGCGTCGCGCACGAGCGCGTCGACGACGGGGTCGGCGCTCTTCGCGCCGCGCCGCGTCATCGCGCGCCGATGCTGTTGGAGCAGCATGAGCAGCGAGTCGCGCTGGTGGGTGATCACCTCGATCGCGTGCTCGCGGTCGTGCGCGATCGCGATCAGCACCTTCACCATCAGCTCGTCGCGCGGCGGCGGGTCGTCGCTCGGCACGCTCTCCCACCACGAGCCGAGCTCCTTCGAACCGGCCGCGGTGATCTCGTACGAGCGCTGGCCGTCGTGCTCCTTGGAGACGACGAAGCCGTCGCGCTCGAGCCGGTCGAGGGTCGCGTAGACCTGCCCGACGTTCAGCGACCACATCCCGCCGGTCGCGCTCTCGAAGCCCGTCTTCAGCTGGTAGCCGTACGCCGGCTCCCGCTCCAGCAGGGCGAGCAGTCCCTCACGAACGCCCATCCGACCCCCTCGGTATGCATTCGCAGTATGCATACCCGGAGAGCACAGGTCAAGGCTCGACTACGAGAATCCGGGCGGCGCGGTGAAGCCGCCGAAGATCTCCTCGGCGATGCGCGCGCCCGCGATCGCGTCGCGGTCGCGCAGGTAGCCGCCCACCATCTGCATGCCGACGGGCAGGCCGGCTTCGGTGCGCCCGATCGGGGGCACGGCCGACGGATGACCGGTGATGCCGACGAGCCCGGCCCACGACACGAGCTCCGGGTACGAACGGGTCTCGCCGTTCACCTGCACCTGCCGGGTCATGAAGTCACCGGCCTGGTCGTGCGGGAACGCGGGGACGCTCAAGACCGGGCAGAGCAGGAGGTCGTGGTCGTCGAACCATTCCGACCAGACGCGCCGGACCTCGGCGCGCTGCGCTTCGAGTTGCAGCCACGCGCGATGGCTGCCCGACAGCGCGTCCTGGAGCTCCGGTTCGAGCGACACCGAGATCGCGGGGAGGATCATCGCGTTGAACAGCGTGACCTGCTCCGTGAAGTCGATCGGCGGGTGCGAGTCGTCGACGTGCGCGCCCGCGTCGGCGAGCCGATCCGCCGCCGCGCCGAGGAGTGCGCGGTACTCGCGGTCAACCGGCGCGCCGGGATGGTCGAACCACGTACCGACGCGCAGACCCTTCACCGAGTCGAACCGCGCTCGCGGGAGCTCGAGTCGCCACGCGGCGGCCTGCTCGGGAAGCGGTCCGGCGAGCACGTCGAGCAGCAGGTCGAGATCGGCGGCACTGCGCGCGATCGGGCCGAACACGTTGATGTCGGCGTCGGTCGTGCCCCCACCGACGTGGTCGAGGTAGCCGCGCTGCGGGATCACGCCGAAGCTGGGCTTCAACCCGAACGTGCCGCAGCAATGCGATGGAATACGGACCGAGCCACCGATGTCGGTGCCGATCTCGAAGCTCGTGAAGCCGCTCGCGACCGATGCCGCGGCGCCGCCCGAGGAACCGCCGGGCACGCGCGCCGTGTCCCACGGGTTGTTCGTCGTCCCGAAGATCTCGTTGTACGTCTGGAAGTCGCCCGACCAGCGCGGCACGTTCGTCTTCCCGAACACGACCGCGCCCGCGCGCTTCACGCGCGCGACGGCTTCGGCGTCGGTCGCGGGCACGTGGTCGCGCAGCTCGACCGCGCCGCCCGTCGACCGGATACCGGCAGTCTCGATCGCGTCCTTGATGGTCACCGGCAGCCCGTGCAGCGGACCGACGTCGTCGCCGCGCGCGATCGCGGCATCGGCGCGGTCGGCGTCGGCGCGCGCGCGGTCGACGTCGAGGGTGACGACCGCGTTGACCGGTCCGTTCAACCGCTCGATGCGCGCGACGAACAGATCGAGCAGCTCGCGGCTCGAGATCTCCTTCGCCCGGATCGCGCGCGCAAGGTCGGATGCAGAGGTGAAAGCCGTATCCATGGCTTCATGCTCGCACGGTGAACCGCTCGCGCGCCCGCTGCGTAATCACTCTCCGTCGGCACGCAGGATGTCGCTCGGAGATGGGGAAACGATGCGTCGCGTACTCAGCCTGGTCAGTGCCTTCGTTCTCGCCGGCGTGCTCGTGAGCGCGTGTGGCAGCTCCGGCTCGAAGGGTGCGAGCGGACCGAGCGTCACGCTGCACGCGAAGAACTTCGCGTACTCGCCCATGGTCGTGACGATGGCAAAGGGCAAGGTCACGTTCGTCGTCGCCAACACGGGCAGCGTCGAGCACAACCTCACCGTGCCGGGCATGCACATCGACAAGGACGTCGAAGCGGGCAAGACCGACTCGGTCACGGTGACCGCGAAGCCGGGCGCGTACCCCTTCCACTGCGAATACCACCCGACGCAGATGCACGGGACGATCACGATCACGAGCTGACGCGCCGGCGAGCCGGCGAGCCGGCGGCACCCGAACGTCACACCTCGATGAAGTCGCCGTCGTAGGCGGCTTCGACGCAGCCTTCGAACCGCGCGGCCGCGTCGCGCTCGATCGCGTCGACCGCGTCGTCGGCGCGTGTCGGTCCGTGATGCGTGAGGACGAGTCGCGCCGCGCCCGACGACGTCGCCCGCGCGAGCGCGTCGTCGACCGTCGCGTGGCCGTAGAGGTCGGCGATCGCCTGCTCGCTCGCGAGGAACGGGGCGCCGTGCACGAGCACGTCGACGCCGGCCGCGAGGTCGCGCGCGCCGGCGTCGCCGACGTCCGCGGCGTCCGGTCCGCGCCGTCCGTGGTCGGGGAGGTAGGCGAAGCTGCGCGTGCCATCCGAGACGCGGTAGCCGAACGTGCGACCGCCCTTGTGCGGGACCGCGCGCGCGGTCACCTCGAAGCCTTCGACGTCGTGGGTGCCCTCGTCGAGCCCGACGAAGCGCCACGATCCGTTGAGCCCTTCCGGTCCGATCGGGAAGTGCGGCGGCGACAACGCGCGCCGCAGCACCTCGACGGGGTCGCCCTGCGCGGGCATCGCGAGCATCACGTGCGCGTCGTCGCGATCCGCGGGCCGGAAGAACGGCAAGCCCTGGAGATGGTCCCAGTGGAGGTGCGTGAGCAGGATCGAGCCTCGGAACGGCGCGTCGTCGAAGCGCGGTGTGAGGTTCATGATCCCGGTCCCCGCGTCGAGCACGAGCGCCGGCGCCCGCTCGTCGCCGCGGAACACCGCGACACACGACGTGTGCCCGCCGACGCGCGCGAACTGCGGACCGCCGACGGGCGTCGAGCCGCGCACGCCCGCGAACAGCAGTCTCACGACTCGGGCGCGTCCTCGTGACGATGACCCTGCGCGACCTCCGCGAGGGCGGTCCGGTCGAGCTGGTCGGAGGCGACGGCCGCGACGCGAACCTTCGTGACTGCGCGCAGCGTCGCGGTGCGCGGGCCGCCTTCGAGCGCGGCGCGCTCGCCGAGGATCGCGCCGGGCCCGTACTCCGCGAGCGGCTCGCCGTTCACCTCCGCGACGACCACGCCGTCGAGCACGAGGAACACCTCGTCGCCGGGCGCGCCCTGCTCGGTGAGCAGCGCACCCGCCTTGAAGTTGCGGATCTTCGGCTTCTCGTCGCCCCGCATGATCCGCGTCGAGAGCTCGCGCTCGAGCGCGGTCTCGACCGCGGTCACGAACGCCTTCGAGTTCTGGCTGCCCCACGGCGAATGCCGACCGAACGCCTTGCGATACCACTGCTTGAAGTCGGCGAGCCCCGCCTTGGCGCAGAGCGCACCGCCGTCGTCGTAGATCCAGTGGCGTGGGAACGTGCTCGCGCCCGTGATCTCCGGTTCGATCCTCCCGTCGGCGTGCAGCGTGAGCGTGAGCGTCGTCCATACGAGCGGCGCGCGGAACTGCACGAACGGGGGATGGTTCACACGGCGCGGCGCGGGGAACGCGGTGCGGCCGCCGACCGTCTGCTCGAAGCGCACCCAACCGTCACCCGACTCGGGCTCGGCCTGGATGTCGGGGAGGGCGGGTGCCGCGAACGTGACTTCGCGCGTCGCGACGCGCACCGTGGTCGAGCCCATCATCCCGCCGCTGTCGTCGGCATAGCCGGAGCCGACGATGTGCCCGTCTTCGACGTCGATCCACGCGTGCAGGCGGTTCGCGAACCGGAACCGGTCCGCGTCGCGCAGCGCGTCGAGGTCGGCGATCGCGTCCGGCGGCGGGTCGTCGTAGTGCCCGAGCCCGCTGTCGAAGACGGCGCGGTTGATGCCCGTCACCGCCTCGGACGGGATCCACGAAAGTGACGTGACCGACGACTCGACCCTCATCCCCGACCTCCTCGCAGGTTCGCTTCGCACCGTACCGACGGCGACGGCGCGGCGACATGGGGTCCGCCGGTGTCGTCGACGGGTGCCAGCACACCTCATTGTCGGGGGCGCGCTCCCTTGTCGCCTGAGTCCGGATCGAGTCGAATGTCCCGGTGGACGAGCCCAGGATCACGGTGTTCCTCGCCGACGACTCGCTGCTCGTGCGCGAGGGAGTGCGGGCGCTGCTGAACCTCCAGGCCGATCTCGAGGTCGTCGGCGTGGCCGAGGACTTCGACGGCGTGCTCACCGGCTGCGACGACACCGAGCCCAACGTGCTCGTCACCGACATCCGGATGCCCCCGAGCTTCCAGAACGAAGGCATCGAGGCCGCGCGCAGCGTGCGCCTCAAGCACCCGGGTACCGGCGTCGTCGTGCTCTCGCAGTACGACGAGCCCGAGTACGCGATCGCGCTGCTGAACGACGGCGCCGCGGGCTACGCGTACCTCTTGAAGGATCGCGTCGGCGACGGCGACCAGCTCGTGCGCGCGGTGCGCGAGGTCGCGACCGGCGGGAGCATGCTCGACCCCGCGATCGTGAACGCGCTCGTGTCACCGGTGCGCGCCGACGGCGAGCTCACCGAGCAGGAGGACCAGCTCCTCCAGTGGATCGCCGAGGGCCGGCCCGTGAAGGCGATCGCCGCGTCTGCCGGCATGCCCGCCGAAGCGGTGAACGACGCGATCGAGTCGCTGTTCCTCACGCTCGCGCGCGAGGCGAGCGCGGGGCGCGAGAGCGCGCTGCGCCGGCTACGGCTGCTGCAGAAGGCGATCGTCGACCGCGAAGAGCAGGGTGAGTCGCTGAGCCGGCTGCTCCCCGGCGGGCTCGCGGAGAAGCTGCGGCGCGACGGCCGCAACATCGGCGAGACCGAACGGCTCGTCGTGACGGTGCTGATGTCCGACGTGCGCGGCTACTCGGGCATCGCCGAGCGCACCGATCCCACAGTGCTCGCGGGCCAGCTCAACGAGCACCGCGCCGCGATGAACCGCGCGGTGCTCGATCACGGCGGCACGGTCATGCAGTACGTCGGCGACGCGGTGATGGCCGTGTTCGGTGCGCCCTATGCGCAGACCGACCACGCCGACGCCGCGCTCGCGGCGGCGTTGATGATGCACGCCAACCAGCGGGAGATCGATCACACGTGGGCGGGGCGCGAGCTCGCGGCGTTCGGGCTCGGCATCGGGCTCTCGACCGGCGACGTTGCCGCCGCGCTGCTCGGCTCCGAGGAGCGGCTCGAGTACACGCTCGTCGGCGACACGGTGAACCTCGCGCAGCGGCTTCAGGATCTCGCGCGTCCGGCGGGCACGACCGTGCTGTCGGACACGACGGTTGCGCAGTTGACGAGCACGCCCGAGCTGGAGTCGCTGGGCGAGCAGTCGGTCAAGGGACGGGAAACGCCGGTGCTCGCCTTCCGGCTGGCGAGCGCGGCGGCGGTCGAAGCGGCCGGAAGTGGAGGAGCAACTCTGTGACATCGAACCTCGTGTGTCGCGTCCACGGCGTCCGAAAGACGTTCGAGGCCGAGCTCGCGCCGGTGCGCGCGTTGCGCGGCGTCGACCTCGACGTCACCGCGGGTGAGTTCGTCGCGATCATGGGACCGTCGGGCTGCGGCAAGTCGACGCTCCTCAATCTCATCGCCGGCCTCGACATCGCCGACGAGGGCGAGATCACGATCGCCGACGAGCTCATCACCGGCCGCGGCGAGGACGACCTCGCGCGCATGCGTCGCCGGCACATCGGTGTCGTGTTCCAGTTCTTCAACCTGCTGGAAGGCATGAGCGTGCTCGAGAACGTCGCGCTGCCCGCGGTGATCGCGGGCACGAAGCGCAAGCCCGCGGAGACGCGCGCGCGTGACCTGCTCGACCTGCTCGGTCTCGGCGACAAGGCGAGCGAGGCGCCGGGCCTGCTCTCGGGTGGTCAACGGCAACGGCTCGCGATCGCGCGCGCGCTCGCCAACGAGCCCACACTGCTGCTCGCCGACGAGCCGACCGGCGCGCTCGACAGCGAGGGCGGACACGAGGTACTCGAGCTGTTCAAGCGACTGCACTCCGACGGGCAGACGATCGTCATGGTCACACACAACGAAGAGGTCGCAGGCGCAGCCGACCGGATCGTGCGCATGCGTGACGGTCGCATCGAATCGACGGGGCTGCCGGCCGACGCGCCCGCCGCCGTCACCACGAGCTGACCAAAGGACCGGACGCGCATGACCGCCCTCGTCGTCGCCGCCCTCTGGGGTGTGGCGATCGTCGTCGTGCTCACGCGGGCCCGCGAACGTTCGCGCTCGCGTCTGGGTCGCGCTGCGGTCGCGGTCCTGATCGGGGGCGGGCTCGCGGTGGCGATCGCGGTCGGCGGGTCCGCGCTCGGGGTCGCGCTGGTGGTCGCGGTCGTCGGCGTCGTCGCCGGGCTCTTCGTGTATCGCTCGCAGTACCGCGCGCTTACGGTCGTCGATCGCGCTCGGCTTCAGTGGGCCGCGTGGGGTGTCGTCGTGTTCGGCGCGGTCGCGAGCGCGGTGTGGCTCATCGAGGTGCTGCTCGACTGGCCCGGTCGTGTCGGCGCGGTCGCGCTCGGCGCATCGGTCGTCGTGCCGTTCGCGCTCGTGCTCGGCTCGTTCGAGTCGTCGGCCGCGCGCATCGACCGCCTGCTCGTGCGGTCGATCGAGGCCGGCGGCGTGCTCCTCATGATCGGCGTCGTCTACCTGCTCGTCGTGCTCGGATTCGGTGACGCGCCCAACCACGCCGAACGCCGCGTGCTCGGGTTGTCGATGATCGCGGCCGCGATCGCGGCGATCGCGTACGTTCCGGTGCGCAACCGCTTGAGCGACTTCGCGACCCAGCGCGTCTACGGCGGGCGGCGCGCGCCCGACGAGGCACTCCAGACGTTCGGTGCGCGCATGTCGCGCGCGATCGCGCTCGACGAGCTCATGCTCCAGCTTGCCGAGTCGCTGCAGCGCTCGTTGCGCCTCACGACCGCCGAGGTGTGGACCGGCGCCGACGGCGTGCTGGAACGAGCCGCGTCGGTGCCCGACCGCGGTATCCGGCGCATCCGGCTCCGACCCGAGGAGCTTCCGGTCGTCGCGCGATCGCACGTGTCCGGGAACGCGTGGATGCAGGTGTGGCTGCCGGAGGTGCTCGCCGAGCACGAGGGCAAGGTCGTGCGCGTCGCGGCGATGGCCCACGCGGGGGAGCTCGTCGGGTTGCTCGTATGCGCGCGCAAGGAGGGCGACGCCGCGTTCACCGAGGAAGAGGAGCGCGTGCTCACGGAGCTCGCGCGCCAGGTCGGCCTCGGCCTGCACAACTCGCGACTCGACACCGCGCTGCAAGCGTCGCTCGACGATCTGCGCGTCGCGAACGAGGACCTCAGCGCGTCCCGCGCGCGCATCGTCGCCGCGGCCGACAGCTCGCGACGGCAGATCGAACGCAACCTGCACGACGGCGCGCAGCAGCGCCTCGTCGCGCTCGCGGTGAAGCTCGGGCTCGCGCGGCAACTGCTCGACGGCGACCGCGAGGTCGTCGCGACGCTGCTCGAGGAGCTGCGCACCGAGGCGCAGGAGACGCTCACGGAGCTGCGCGAGCTCGCGCACGGCATCTACCCGCCGTTGCTCATGGACCGCGGACTGCCGGAGGCGCTGCGCGCCGCGGCCAACCGCGCGGTGCTGCCGACCGACGTGGTCGCCGACGTCGGCCGGTATGCCTCGGACGTCGAAGCGGCCGTGTACTTCTGCTGCCTCGAGGCGATGCAGAACGCGGGCAAGTACGCGGGGGAGGGCGCGCGCCTCACGGTCTCGGTCTTCGCGACCGACGACGAGCTCGCGTTCGAAGTCGCCGACGACGGCGCGGGCTTCGATGCGACCCACATCGCGCGCACGGGCCACGGCTTCGTGAACATGGCCGACCGGCTCGGCGCGATCGGCGGCTCGGTCGCCGTCGACAGCGCGCCGGGCTCGGGCACCCGCATCCACGGCCGCATCCGCCAGCAACCGCGACCCGCCCAGGTCGCGTAGTGCAGTTCGACGCGGTCGAACGTGCGCAGCTCTGCGATCTCTTCGACGAGCTCGGACCCGACGCGCCGACGCTGCTCGCGCCGTGGACGACGCGCGACCTCGCCGCGCACCTCGTGGTCCGGGAACACGACCCGATCGCGGCGCCGGGGCTCGTCCTGCCCGGCGCGTGGGGACGGCTCGGCGAACGGCACCGGCTCGCGCAGAAGACCCGTCCGTTCGACGAGCTCGTCGCGACGGTCCGATCGGGACCGCCGCGAGGCTTCTTCCGCCTCGGCTGGGTACGCCGGGTCGCGAACCTCAACGAGTTCTTCGTCCACCACGAGGACGTGCGCCGGGCCAACGGGCGCGTTGCACCCCGAGTGCATCCGCCCGGCGAGGAGGACGCGCTCTGGAAGAACGCGGTGCATGCGCGTTGGCTCCTCGCGCGCCGGTTGCGCGATGTGAGTCTCGAGCTCGCGTGGCCGGACGCCGATCGCGTCGTGCGCACGCGCGGCGACCGACCGATCGTCCGAGTGAGCGGGCCGCCGGGCGAGTTGCTGCTCTTCCTCTTCGGACGCGTCGACGCGGCCGCCGTCGACATCACCGGTCCATCCGAAGCGGTCGAAGCGGTTCAGATCACGCACTTCGGCATGTGAGGCCCCGGCGCGTGGGCCTCGGTGCGTCAGATCGTCCGCACCTCACTTCGTTTGGCGTTGGATCCCGCTGAGGAGGATTGATTGCCAACGGAACGCGAGGTCCGCTACGTGCGCTTCCCCCAGAGCTCGCGCACGAGCGCGGGACCGAAGTCTTCCTTGTGCACGTACGCGATCGCGCCGCATTCACGCGCGTCGGCCGGCAGGTCGGTCTCCGAGTAGGTCGACAGGAGGATCACCACGACCTCGGGCCGCGCCGCGAGGATCCGGCGCGTCGCCTCGATGCCGTTGATGCCGGGCAGGTTGATGTCCATCAGCACGAGGTCGGGCTGCTGCTCGGCCGCGACCGTCACCGCGTCCTCTCCCGACTCGGCCTCGGCGGCGACGACGAATCCGGAGGTGAGCCCGATGACCGTGCGCGCGACGGCGCGAAACGGCAACTGGTCGTCGACGATCATCACCGACACCGTCTTCGTGGTTCCGTCGGTCGTGCTCATTTCGTCTTCGATGATCGCGCCTCCCGGCGATGCCGCCCAGGGTGGAGCCCTGCGGGGGCGGCGGTGGTGCTAGCTCCCCTCGGCGAGGAAGAGGAGGACGGCCTTGACCCGCCGGTGCGTGTCGGGCTCCTCGCTCAGGCCGAGCTTCGAGAACAGCGCGTTGATGTGCTTCTCGACCGCGCGTTCCGAGAGGAACAGCGCGGCCGCGATGCCCGCGTTGTTGCGACCTTGTGCCATCTCCTCGAGCACCTCGCGCTCGCGCGGTGTGAGGCTCTCGATCGGTGACGCCGATCGCTTGAGCCGCGACTGTACGAGTGTCTCGACGACGAGCGGATCGATCACGCTGCCACCGCGCGCGACCTCTTCGATCGCGTGCACGATCTGTCCCGCATCGGAGACGCGTTCCTTCAGGAGGTAGCCGCGCCCCTTCGAGCCCTGGTCGAACAGCGCGATCGCGTACGCGGGCTCGACGTACTGGCTGAGCACCACGACGCCGATCTCGGGATGCCGTTCGCGCAGCTCCGCGGCGGCGCGGATGCCCTCGTCGGTGCCCGTCGGCGGCATGCGGATGTCGGTGAGCACGACGTCGGGTGCGTCGCTCGCCGCGGCCGCGAGCAGCTCGTCGTAGGTGCTGCACGCGCCGACGACCGTGGTCTCCTCGCACGCGTCGAGCAGCTTCACGATGCCTTCGCGCACCAACAGGTTGTCCTCGGCGACGAGCACCCGAAGCGCCATCGGGCGAGGCTACCGCCGGGCCGTCGCGCGCCGTGGTTTCGCCTGCAATTCGGCCTCGACCGCGGCGACGGCCATCGCGCCCGATGCCGCGAGCGGCTCCGTGCTCCGTAACGCCCGGCTCAACACGAACGCGCCCTCGAGGAGGTTGATCGTCGCGATCGCGAGCTCGCGCGCCCGGGCCGGTCGCATCCCCGCGGCCCGGAAGCGTCGCGTGCACGATTCGATCCACGCGGAGAAGACCTCCGCGGTCGCGACGCGCAACGGTTCGTTCACGCTCGCGACCTCGAGCGCGACGGTCGCGATCGGACACGCATCCGCGTAGTCGGTCGCGCGCAGGGTCTCGGCCGCGCCCGCGAAGCAGTCGCGCACTCCGCGCACGATGTCGGGCGCGCCATCGAACACGGCTTCGACGAGCTCCTGGTAGCGCGCCCCCGCGACCCGCACGACCTCGGAGCCGAGCTCGTCCTTGCCGCCGGGAAAGAAGTGGTACAGCGACGAGAACGGCGCGTGCGCGGTCGTCAGGATCTGCTTGATGCCGGTGCCCGTGAACCCCTGGCGCTGGAAGAGGTCGGCGCCGGCCTCGACGATCCGGTCCTTGGTGTCGGCGGGCATCGATGCTGCTTCCGTCGCTGGGCGCGGGCGGTTTGCCGGTCGGCCGAAGCCTAGCTAGCTTCGCGACTGGATCGATCTATCCAGTCAACGTGAGTGCGGCAGCAGGAGGATCGGGATGGCGACCGTCGAGCTCTCCGCAGGAACGATCGAATACGACGACAGCGGAGGCGACGGGCCCGTCGTCGTGCTCCTGCACGGGCTCGCGATGGACGGCTCGCTCTGGGACGCCGTCGTCGCCGATCTGCGCGCCGACGCGCGCTGCATCCGCCCCACGCTGCCCTTCGGCTCGCACCGGTACCCGCTGCACGCCGACGCCGATCACACGCTGCGCGGTCTCGGCCGGCTCGTCACCGAGTTCCTCGACGCGCTCGGACTCGACGACGCAGCGCTCGTTTTCGACGACTGGTGCGCGGCACCGCTGATGATCGAAGACGGCGGGATGGATCGCGTCGGCCGGCTCGTGATCCTCCCGTGCGAGGCGTTCGAGAACTACCCGCCGGGATGGCCGGGCCGGCTCGCGGCGCTTTCGGGTTGGTTGCCCGGCGGCATCGCGGTCATGCGGCGCGTCCTGCTGAACCGGACGTTGCGCAAATTGCCGTTCGTCTACGGCGTGATGTCGAAGCGCGGCGTGCCCGACGCGACGATGCGCGCGTGGCTCGAGCCGCTGAAACGACGCGAGATCCGTCGCGACGTGCGCGCGTACGTGCGCACGACACGCGGCGGTCGGCGTGATCTGCTCGCCGCGACGGAATCGCTCGCGAACTTCGAGCGTCCGGTGCTGATCGTGTGGGGGAGCGAGGACCGCATGATGCCGGTCGCGCACGCGCACCGGTTCGCAACGGCGTTCCCGCACGCGCGCGTCATCGAGCTCGACGACACCTACACGCTCGTGCCGATCGACCAACCCGCGCCGCTCACCGCGTTGCTGCGGGAGTTCGTCCTCGAGGAAGCGTCGGCCGCGTCTTAGCGCGGCGAGTGCTGCGCGCCGTCGCCGCGCTCGCCGAGGCCGATCTCGTCCGCGATGTCGCGGTAGCGGCTCGCCTTCGCATGGAGCTCGGCGAGGAAACCCTGGAGCAGACCGAGCTTCTCCTCGACCTCGTAGCGCACGCGCGCGTTGAGCTCCATCGCTTCCTTCACCATCTCCCGACGCCGCGTGACCGACACGCCGCGCTCGGACTCGGCGCGCAGCTCGGCGAGTCGGTCCTCGGTCTCGAGCAGGAGCCGGATGCGCTCGAGGTCGAAGCCCATGACGTCGCGGAGCTCGAGGATGTGCTTGAGCCGGTCGACGTCGTCGTCGGAGTAGAGGCGGTTGCCGCGCCGGGTGACGCCCGACGGATGGAGCAGCCCCATCTCCTGGTAGTAGCGCAACGTGCGCGTCGTCACGCCCGCACGCCGCGCGATCTCGCCGATCGCGTGGAGCTTGGCCTCGCTCGTCTCGGTCGCTTCCGTCGTTTCCGTGGCGTCGCTCATGCCGGCACCCATTCTTCCGGCTCCGGCGCCTCTTCGCCGTGCATGCCCGGCTCGGTCGGGGTGCCGAACGGGCCGACGCCCTCGTCGGCCGTCGTCTCGTCGACGTAGCGCGCCCCCCGTAGCCACGACGCCGCGCCCGCGATCAGGCACATGATCAGCGACGCGACGAACGCGATGCGCAGGCCGTGCATGAACGGGTTGGCGATGAGGTGCGGGAAGAACGTCTTCCCCGTGATGACACGGAACTGCGCGTTCGATACGCCCGCGGCGTGCGCGCTGCCGAGCAGCTTCTGCATCGGGTTGTAGCCGAGGAAGGCCGCGAACAGGCTGCCGACCGGCGGTAGCGACGCGATCTGGTGCGCCTTGCTCGGTGAGACACCGTGCGCGATCAACGCCGACGACATCGAGCTCGGCAGTGTCGCCGCGAGGCCCACGATCATCAGCGAGAAGAAGACGCCGACCGACAGCACCATCCCGCTGTTCTGGAACGTCGCGCGCATGCCCGACGCGACACCGCGATTGTCGGGCGGCACGCTGTTCATGATGCCGGTCATGTTCGGCGCCGCGAACATGCCCATGCCGATGCCGTTGAGCAGCAGGAGCAACGCGAACACCGGGAACGCGAAGTTCGCAGGCAGGAAGCACAGCAGGCCGAAGCTCGCAGCTGCGATCACCATGCCGCCCGTCGCGAACGGCCGCGCGCCGTAGCGATCGGAGAGCCAGCCCGCGACGGGGCCCGCGAGCAGGAAGCCGCCGGTGAGCGGAAGCATGTAGATGCCGGCCCACAGCGGTGTGCGCTCGAAGCTGTAGCCGTGCAGCGGCAACCAGATGCCCTGCAGCCAGATGATGAGCACGAACTGCAGGCCGCCCCGTCCGATCGACGACAGCAGTCCCGCGATGTTGCCCATCGAGAACGCGCGGATGCCGAACAGTTGAGTTTGGAACATCGGATCGGCGACGCGTGTCTCGATCCATCCGAAGAGCACGAGGAAGGCACCGCCGCCGATGAGCTCGGCGAGGACCCACGGACCCGTCCAACCCATGTTGTGGCCACCGTGCGGGAGCAGGCCGTACGTGAGGCCGATCAACATGAGCACGAGGCCGACGCCGAAGGTCGCGTTGCCCCACCAGTCGATCCGCGAGCGCTTCTTCATGCCGACTTCGCGCAGCTTCAGGTACGCCCACACGGTTCCGAACACGCCGATCGGTACGTTGATCCAGAAGACCGCGCGCCAGTCGACGTCGGCGAGCACACCACCGACGATGAGGCCGATGAACGCGCCGGCCATGCCCGCGATCACGCTCACACCGATCGCGAAGCCGCGCTGCGTCGCGGGGAACGCGTCGGTGAGGATCGCCGCCGAGTTCGCCATCAGCAGCGCGCCGCCGACGCCCTGCACGACGCGAAACCCGATGAGCCACAGCGCGCCCTTCGATCCGTACCACGGACACAACGAGAGCGCGAGCGACGCCGCGCTGAACACCGCGAACCCCGCGTTGTACATGCGCACGCGCCCGAACATGTCGCCGAGCCGGCCGAACGTCACGACGAGCACCGCGGTGACGACGAGGTACCCCATCAGCATCCAGAGCAGGTAGCCGACATTGCCGGGCTCGAGGGGGTCGAGTCGGATGCCGCGGAAGATGGCGGGCAGCGAGATCAGCACGATCGACGAGTCGAGCGACGCCATGAACACACCGAGGGTCGTGTTGGAGAGCGCCACCCACTTGTAGCGCTCGTCGGCCGTGGCGTTCGGGGCGTCGGTCAGGGTCGCCGCCATGCGCAGGTCTCCCGGGTCGTCGGCGTGATTGACGTGGACGTCAACGTACGGTAGTCGGCGGGAGATTGCCTCCCGAACCTCCGTCGCCAGGGTGGGGGTTAGCGTGCCGACATGGCCGACTGGTCGACGATCGCGTCGCTCTCGACGGCCGGCGGCACGCTCGTTCTCGCGATCGCGACGTTCACGTCGGTGCGATCGAGCAATCGCGCGGCCCGCATCGCCGAGCAGTCGTTGCTCACCCGCCTGCGCCCGCTGGTCACCTCGTCGCGACTCGAGGACCCGCCCGAGAAGATCGGGTTCATGGACGAGCACTGGGTGAAGGTGCCGGGTGGCTGCGGCAGCGCCGAGGTCGCGGGCGACTCGATCTACATGACGATGTCGTTGCGCAACGTGGGCACCGGAATCGCGGTGCTCGATCGCTGGTACCTGCACCTCGACTCCCTCGACCAGTCCATCGAGCACGGCGACCCCGAGCACTTTCGGCGCCTGACGCGCGATCTGGTGGTCGGGCCCGGCGATCGCGGGTTCTGGCAGGGCGCGATCCGCGATCGCGACGATGCCGATTACGAGCGGTTGCGCGCGGTCATCGAGGAGCGCCGGACGTTTCGGATCGAGTTGCTCTACAACGACGGCGAGGGCGGCCAGCGGATGATCAGCCTGTTCTCGCTGATCCCTCGTCCGAGCGGTGACTGGCTGGTGACCGCGGCACGGCACTGGAACCTGGATCGCGCCGATCCCCGCTGACGCCGCACGCGTTCACGAGGCGCCGCGCCTGGGTACGCCAGGGATTCCGTTCGATCGACGGAGGTTCGACATGGCTCCGAAGGACAAGACCTCGTCGTTGCGGCAGGTGTTGCACGCCGCGACCGGCGACCGCAAGAAGGAAGCCGAGGCGCTCGCGGACCGCAGTCCCGACGATGTCGAAGCGGCAGAGGCGGAGACCGCGGTGCGGCGCGCGCACGGCGACATCGACCAGGACCCGAGTCGCGATCCGCGGCTGCGCGCGGTGGAGAGCCACCTCGCGAAGCCCGAGGACGCGGAGAACGTGCACGAGGAGCACCAGTAGCAGTCGGGAGGAGCGCCCGGTGGCGACGGAACGGCAACGGACGGCGGCGAAGCGCAACGTCAAGAAGGCACAGTCGGCGTCGAAGCAAAAGCGAACGATCGCCAACCTGCCGAAGAAGACGCGCACCGCGCTCGGACGGCAGGCGGCCGCGGTCGCGAAGCGCAAGCGCACCGGCGGTTCGACACCGAAAACGCGCGCCGAGCTCTACGAACAGGCAAAGCGCCGCAACATCCCCGGTCGGTCGAAGATGGGACGTGCGGAGCTGCTGCGAGCCCTCCGCCGCGGTTAGTTCTCGAGCGTCCAGTCGATTGCGCGGACGAGCGGCTCGGTCGCCAACGGCGCGAAGCCGTGGCCGAGGCCGGGGACGACGCGCAGTCGCGCGCTCGGCGCGACCGCGTGCAGCTCGCGCGCCGCGCTCGGGGGAATGAAGCGGTCGCGCTCGCCGTGCACGATCGCGAGCGCGCCCTCGACGTGCCCAACGAGCTCCACTGGCGGCGCGGGCGCGGTCCACCGCGGCGCAACCCGGACACCGAGCTGGCGCGCCGCGAGGTGACGACCGAGGCGCGTACGCGTCAGCGCGACCGCGGCCGCACCGCCCGCCGATCGCGGCAAACGCCAGCGCGCCGGGCAGCTGAGGACGACGACGCCGTCGACCGCAGGTGCGAACGCGGCGTGCCGCAGTACGGCGACCGCGCCCATCGACGCACCGACCAGCACGACACGCGGCGCGATGGTCGCCGCGACCCCGTACGCGGCGGCGACGTCGAAACGTTCGGCATCCCCGAGCGTCGACAGGCCGCCCGACGCGCCGTGCCCGCGCGCGTCATAGCTCACGACCTCGTAGCCGGCGGCGGCGAGCGTCGAGGCGAGCGCGACGACATGCGTCTCGTGACTCGACGCGGTGAACCCGTGCGCGAGCACGACCGCGACCTCGCGTGAGTGCGACCGGTCGGCCTCCCAGTGCCGGCCGGCGATCTCGACGCCGTCGGTCGTCGTCCACGCCGGCACGATGTCCGTGCTGAAGGTCATGCCGCGACCGCCGATCCGACGCGGCCGCCGAAGGTGACGCGGATCCCGTGACGGCGCATCGCGCGCAGGAACAGCACCGTCGACGCGACGACGGCGAGCGGCGTCAGCGTGAACGACATCGCGGTGCGAGCGAGCATGAACGTCGCCGTCGACTGCGAGAGCAGCAACCAGAGCGTCACGGCCGCGTTCGTGATCTGCGTTGCGGCCCAGATCAACGTGATCTGCGAGAAGACGCGACGCACGCGCGGGTCGGCGACGAAGTCGGGCGGGAGCGGGCAGAAGTCATGCGCGAGCACCGCCGCGAGCGGGCGGTTCAGCACGACCGAGCTCGTGAACACGAGTGCGAGCCCCGCGGTCGCGAGCGACGGCTGCAGGAAGTACACGAACGCGCTGCCGGTGAGCAGCGCGAGCGTCGTGCGCACGACGAGCGTCACCGTGCCGAGGACGAGGATGCCGGGAACCCTCCGGCCGGTGAGGACGCGTGCCCCGATCGCGCAGCCGCACCACGCAAGGCCGCTGACGATCGCACCGTTCACACCGAACAGCCGCAGTACGACGAGGAAGATCGCGACCGGTGCGACGCTGCCTTCGATCACGCGCGGCAACGCGTGACGCGCCAGCGCGCTGATCTTCGGGATCTCAATGTGCCCAGGACAGGTCAACCGTCACCCCCGCGACGCGTCGGTGACGGGGCCCCAACCGCCGTGTGCTCGACGCGCTCGCATCATCGCAGATCCCTGCTCCCCGCGTGTCGCGCGCGCCGGGGAATGCCGCGGCGTTCGGCGGGTATCGCTTCGACGATGTCGGTCGCGATCATTAGTGACAGTGCCGCGACACTTCCGCGTGAAGTCGTCGATGATTCCCGCGTCTCGATCGTGCCGATGTCGGTGACGATCGACGGCGCGACGGAGCCCGAGGGCGCGCGTCCGCTCGAGCTCGTCGCGAGTGCGACCGACGTGTCGACGGCGGCGCCGACACCCGGTGACTACGACGTCGCGATCCAACACGCGCTCGAGACGGCCGACCGCGCGCTCGTGCTGACGGTCGCGTCGACGATGAGCGCTTCGCACGCGTCCGCGTTGATTGCGGCGCGCCCGTACGGGGATCGCGTGCACGTCGTCGACACGAGCACCGCCGCCGGCGGTGAAGGGCTCGCGGTGGTTGCCGCGGCCGACGCCGCCGCGCAGGACGCGTCGCTCGCCGACACGGAGGCGGCCGCGCTCCGCGTGTGCGATCGCGTGCGCTTGATCGCGGCGCTCCGCAGCTTCGAACAGCTCGCGCGCAGCGGTCGAGTGCCCGAGGTCGCGGAGTGGGCGCGCCGGCGGCTCCGCGTCGTACCCGTGTTCGAGTTCGTCGACGGCAAGGCCCGGCCCCGCCGGCCCGCGCTGAGCTGGGAAGCCGCACTCGATCGCATCACCGGCGCGGTGATCGCATCGGCGCGCGCAACGCACGCGACGCGCGCGACCGACGGCGCGGGATTGCACATCGCCGCGATGCACGCGTCGGCCGTCGATGCCGCCGACCAACTTCTCACCCCGCTACGCGAGCGGTTTCCTGCCGCGCGCGGTTACGTCGGTGCGTTCGGAACCGTGATGGTCGCGCACACCGGAACCGGTCTCGCGGGGCTCGCGTGGTATTGGGATGCCGAGCGCGCCGCGTGACCGCCGACCGTTTGTCGATGCAAGGGCGCGGGTAGCGCGAAACCCGGCGGGCCTCGAACGTTGGGAGGTTCCAATGGCGGCAACATCGGTCATCGAGGACTCGGCACCCGATCACATGGCGCCGGCCGTGCAGGCGCTTGCCCTGGTGTTCGGGATCGGGTTCATCGTCGTCGGCATCCTTGGCTTCTTGTCGGTGACGACGACACATCACGGCGCGCTGGCGTGGAACCAGACGTCGCGCACCGTTCTCTTCGATCACTTCCGGGTCTCGCGCACGGTGCTCGTCGGCAACATCGCGTTCGGGGCGATCGCGGTGCTCGCCGCGATGCGCGCGATGTCGGCGCGCGCGATCCTCGCGCTCGGCGGCCTGCTGTCGGTCGCGGTGTTCGTGTACGGACACGTCGTGATCGACTACCACACGGTCAACTACCTCGCGCTGAACCGCGCCGACGACTGGGCGTACCTCGGCATCGGCATCGCAATGCTCGGTGCTGCGTGGCTCTCGTCGCTACCGGCGCGTCATCGCACGTTCTCTCGCGTGATCGTGCGCGATCTGCACGACTCGCACTACGGAGCGGTATGAGTTTCTTTCGTTCTTTGTGGCGCGGTGTGCTCGCCGGCGCGGCGGGCACGACCGCGCTCAACGCGGTCACCTACGCGGACATGACGCTTCGGGGTCGACCCGAGAGCGACACGCCCGCGCAGACGGTCGAGACCGCGGCCGACGCGGCCGGCGTCGAGGTGCCCGGGTCCGACGACGTACGCGAGCACCGGACGTCGGCCCTCGGCGCGTTGAGCGGCATCGCGACCGGGGTCGTGGTCGGCGCGGCCTACGGCGCCCTGCGCGGTCTCGGCCTCCGGCCGCCGCCCGCGCTCGCGGGCGTCCTGCTCGGCGGCGCCGCGATGGCCTTGACCATCGGGCCGATGGCCGCGCTCGACGTCACCGATCCCCGCACTTGGAGCCCGTCCGACTGGGCCTCCGACGTGGTGCCGCACCTGGCCTACGGCTGCACGACCGCCGCCGCGTTCGCCGCCGGGCGCTGAATGCACCCTTCGGTGGCCCGTGTGGGCGATCCCGGACTTGCGTCTGACTTAGGTGAGCCTTACATTAGGGATATGCGTGCGGTCCGACCCCGCCCCACCGACTCCGCGGAGCTGCCCGAGTGCGTGCGCGGCCTGCGGCGGATCGACGAGGTGCGCGTGATCGTCGGCGGCCCGCACTCCGTGGCCGAGGTGACCGGCGTCGCGCACCGCTATCCCCACACGTTCCGCGTGCCGCTCGCCGCCGCCAACCGTCTCGCCGACGCGGGCGTGCCGCTCCGTATCGAGCACCGCGGCGAACGAGGCCGAACGCGATGGTGATCTGCTCCTGCCGCGCGGTGACCGACCGCGCCGTGATCGGCGCGATCGTCGAGGGCGCGACCACCGTGGAAGAGGTCGCCGACCGCTGCGCGGCCGCGAGCCGCTGCGGTGGATGCAGCCCCGCGCTCGAGCGACTCCTCGCCGAGCACCTCGCAGCGCGCGGTCGCGAGCCGGTCGGTGCCGCGGCCTGAGCCGCGGTCGTAGGCTCGCATCCACTCGACGCCCGGAGGTCTTCCATGCGCGGTGACGCCGACGTCATCGAGTTGCTCAACGACGTGCTCACCGCCGAGCTGACGTCGGTGAACCAGTACTTCGTCGACGCGAAGATGGCGAAGAACTGGGGTTACGACGTGCTCGCGGCGCACTTCCGCGAGGAGTCGATCGACGAGATGAAGGACGCCGACGCATTGATCGAGCGCATCCTCTATCTCGAAGGGCATCCGAACCTGCAACGACTCGGCACCGTGCGCGTCGGCGAGAACGTGCCCGAGAAGCTCGCGCTCGCGCTGGAGCTCGAGAAGGAGTCGATCGCGCGTCTCAACACCGGCATCCCGCTGTGCATCGAGCGCGGCGACAACGGCAGCCGCGATCTGCTCGCGTCGATCCTGCACGGCGAGGAGGACCACGCGGACTGGCTCGAGACCCAACTCGAGCTGCTGCAGCAGGTCGGCGACGCGCACTACCTCGCCGCGCAGATCCACGACTGAGGCGCTACTGGCGAAGGTCCACGATCTCGCCGAGGTTGGCGATGTCGAAGATGCGCCGCACGGTGGGAGTCGCGTGGTCGACGGCGATGCGGCAGTCGCGCTGACGCGCGGTCTCGGCGGCCTGGACGATCATCGCGATGCCCGACGAGTCGCAGAACGTCAACGAGCCCAGGTCGAGGATGACGTGCGACGCGCTCTGCACCGCCGCCATCACCGCCGGCTCGACGGCCGACCGGCTCGCCTCGTCGAGCTCGCCGCCGACGCGCAACACGACGGCACCTTGCTCGTCACCCACATCGACCCAGGCCGATGACTGCCAGGCCAGCGCCATTGCAACTCCCTCGGTCCGGCGACGCGTGAATCGCATCGAACCCGACCCGCTCAGGGTAGGGAAGCCGCGGCGCCGTTTGCAACGGGCTCGTCGCGGAGTTCATCGACTCTTCAGCGCGGGTCGCGCGCCTTCCCAGGTCAGGGCGGCGGCGACGAACGGAGGTTCGCACTCTCGATCTCGCAGTGGTCGAGGACGACCTGCGAACGCGTCACCGAAGCGAGGGTGCCGACGATCACGACCTCGGTTCCGCGCGGGATCGCATTGAGCAGCTGCCGGGCGTCGGGCCCGTGGAACTTCATCTCGACGCGCGTGTACGGCTCGACGGCCCGTCGGTCGAACCGGAGCAGGGTCACGCCGCGGCGGCGGGGCACGGGATAGCCGCGTGGTCCGGCGACGCGCAGCCACTTGCCGACGAGCGGCGCGACGATCTTGTCGGCCTCGCTCGACAGGTAGTCGTCGTACAGCTGCACGATCGCGGCGGGCGTCACGTCGGCTGCCACGAACTCGCGGTCGTCCGCGCCCGCGTGGAGCGAAGGAACACCCGCATCCGTCTCCCGCCGGAAGCGCACGGCCCCAGGATATTTGTGCCGGCATGCCCGCGGGGACCGTGCGCGGCAGGGGCGACTCGGGTGAACGGCCAGCGTCCGGGGCTCGTTTCACCATTGGGTCCGAAACCGGCATTTCAGGCCGAACCAAATAAGGTGGGAACCTGGTGAGGGCGCTCCGCCGCGCCGGCGCGTCGGGGGGCCCACGGAAGGGAGCTGGGTTGCTGGAGGCGCTCGACTGGACGGCGCTGCGAGACGAGTACCAGCGCGCCACGCCGTGGCCGCACCTCGTCGTCGACGGCATCCTCCCGGCCGACGTCCCCGCGCGCGTGGCGACCGAGGCCGCCGCGCTCTCGGAGAGCGCGCTCGTCCGTCGCCGCTCGCGCCGTCAGTACAAGCTCAGCTCGCTCGAAGCGGACGGTCTCGGCCCGACGACGCGCGAGGCGCTCGACGTCCTGAGCGGTTCGGTGCTCACCGACTTCGTCCAGACCGTCACCGGGATCGACGGACTCGAGACCGATCCGACCTTCTGTCGCGCGGGCCTCTTCGTCTACCCGGCCGGGGGATGGCAGCGCGTGCACGAAGACTTCCCGGTCCATCCCCACACGGGCCTCTGGAATCGCGCGGTCGTCCTCTACTACTGCAGCGACTGGAAGCCCGGAATGGGCGGGCGGCTCGAGCTCTGGCCGAGCGACATGTCGGCGATCGGACAGCGCATCGAGCCGGTGCCGGGCCGGCTGGTCGTGTTCGAACCGACGCGCGCGCACCCGCACGGTGTCGAAGCGCTCGCGCCGGACGCGGGTCTGCGGGTTGCGTTGTCGAGCCGGCTGTACTCGCACGAGGCGCCCGCGCTCACGCCGAGCCCGCCGATGCTGCGCTGGTCGCGCCGGCCGTCGGAACGACGGCGCGATGTGTGGCCGACCGCGTCGGAGTTCTTCCGCGAGCTCACGACGCAGGTGCGGAGGCGCTCCCGCAAGAGCAGCCGCCGCGACACGTACTGACTGGTCGCGCTCGCTTCGCTCTCGGCTCCGTCACACGGGAGCGCGCGTCTACTTCCGATCGAGCTCCAGCATTCGGATCGCGTTGCCGCGCAGGATCTTGTACGCCTGCTGCTCGTCGACGTCCTGCAGGATCTTCTCGCAGTACGCCTTCGAGTTCGGCCACGTCGTGTCGGTGTGCGGGTAGTCGGTCTCGAAGCAGATGTTGTTCTCGCCGACCTCGTCGAGCGAGCGCACGCCGTGCGAGTCCCAGGTGAAGCACCCGAAGACGCGCTCGTAGTAGTACGTCGACGGCGGTTCGGGGATGAGCTTCTTCGAGTTGAGCCAGGCGTTGTGCTCTTCCCACACCGTGTCGGCCCGCTCGAGCGCGTACGGGATCCACCCGATCTGACCTTCGGAGTACGCGATCTTCAGCTTCGGGAACTGGCGCATCTTCCCGCTGAAGAGGTAGTCGCCGAGCGATGCCATCGAGTTGTTGAACGCCACCATGCTGCCGACGCCGCCCGGTGCGTCGGCCGACGACGCGGGGTCGGAGGACGACGACCCGACGTGCATGCACACCGTGGTGCCCGTCGCGTCGCACGCCGCGAACATCGGGTCCCAGTGCCCGGTGTGGATGCTCGGCAGGTTGAGTCGCGTGGGCAGCTCGGAGAAACAGACCGCGCGCACGCCGCGCTTCGCGTTGCGCTCGATCTCCCGCGCCGCGAGCTGCGGATCCCAGAGCGGCATGATGCAGCACGGGATGTTGATGCCGATCGAGGGGTCGCACCACTCCTCGACCATCCAGTCGTTGTACGCCTCGACGCAGGCGAGCGCGAGCTCCTTGTCGTCGGCTTCGTAGAACGTCTGGCCGCAGAAGCGCGGGAACGTCGGGAACGGCAGTGAGCCGTCGACCCAGTTGAGCTCGAAGTCCTTCTTGCGCTCCTTGGGGTCCCAGCAACCGGGGCGCATGTCGTCATACGTCGTCGCGGTCATCGTCATGACCGTCTTGTCGAACGTGGACGGATCGTCGTTCTTCGTGGCGATCTTCGGAATCGCGACGAACTTCTTCTGCACGTAGATGAGGTTGCCGTCGTAGATCCAGGCGTCGCCCCACTCGCCCTCGGCGTCCTCGGTCATCTCGTACTTGGCGCCCTTGCGGAGGCGGAATGCACCCCAGCGCTTGCGCTCGACGTGCGGGCCGCGCTCCCGCCACTTCTCGGGCAGCCACGTCTGCCAGACGTGGGCCGGCTCGACGACGTGATCGTCGACACTGATGATCTTCGGGAGTTCCATTGCGCTCCTCGAGCCTGCCGGGCGGTGAGCGCGAATTATGACACCGCCGTCAGGTTCGGGTCCGATGCGCTACGTCGACGGTGCGCCGACGCTCCACGACTCGATGTCGTCCTCGAGCACCCAGGTGGGGCGCTCGTTGTTGCGGCTGACGAAGTAACGCGTGTGGTCGTCGGCCAGGTGCTGGGCCTCGACGAGCAGGAACGGCTGGTCGCCGTGGTCGCGGACGGTCACCCACACCGCGCCGCCGACCGGAACCGAGCCGTTCTGCTTCGCGGCACCATTCGCCGGGGCGGGCACGGTCGGGCTCGCCGGCGCCGGATTCGCCGCGGCCGCGTTGCCGCGGGCACGCACATCGGCCGCGGTGACCCACGAAGTCGCGAGCAGACCGACCGCGATGATCATGGCGGCGGCCGCGATCTTGGCGATCTTCACGCCGTCGGGGTCGCCCGCGTTGATCGTGAACAGCGCGACCGCCGCGGTGCCGAGCGACGTGATCGTCGTGCCGGCGCCGGTGACGCGGGTCAGCGCGAGCGAAGTGCCTTGAATCGGGGTGTCCTCGGTCGCCATCGTTGCCTCCCCACAGAGTGCGTCGACGCCCACGCGCCGACGCGTGCCCTGTCGTTCTCGCGCCGCCGGGCAAACGCGGCGCAAAACGAGCGGGCGCCGGCGCCGCGATACTTCCGGCCCATGACGAGCGGGGCGCCGCGGCGCATCGACTACGCGGGCTCGGTGCACGACGAGCGCGAGATCGAGGCCGTCGTCGCCGTGCTGCGCGGTGGGCCGACCGCGTTGCGCATCGGCCGGAACGTGCGCGCGATGGAACAACGGGTCGCCGCGCTCTTCGCCAAGCGGCGCGGTGTGATGTGCAACTCGGGGAGCTCTGCGCTCTACCTCGCGATCGAAGTGCTCGACCTCGAACCCGGCGACGAGATCATCACGGCACCGGTCACGTTCTCCACGGACCTCGCGCCGATGTTCCGCAACCGGCTCGTGCCGGTGTTCGTCGACGTCACCGTCGACACGTTCCAGATCGACGTCGACGCGATCGAAGTGATGATCGGTCCGCGCACGCGCGCCATCCTCGCACCGAACCTCATCGGGAACGTGCCCGACTGGGACGCGATCCGCGCGATCGCCGATCGTCACGGACTCCGGGTCGTCGAGGACTCGTGTGACGCGCTCGGATCGACGCTGCGCGGCACGCCGACCGGAACGCGCGCCGACATCAGTCTCACGAGCTTCGCGCTCTCGCACATCATCACGGCCGCGGGGACCGGCGGCATGGTGTGCTTCGACGACGACGCGCTCGCCGATCGCGCGCTGCTCCTCCGCCGTTGGGGCCGACGTTCGGAGGTGCAGCTGTTCGGTTCGACGAAGGGCGCGGACCGTCGCTTCTTCAGCACGATCGACGGCGACATCGAGTACGACAACCTCTTCATCTTCGACGAGGTCGGCTGGAACTTCGAGCCGTCGGAGCTCTCGGCCGCCTTCGGGTTGGTTCAGCTCGACAAGCTCGGCGACAACCTCGCGCGGCGGCAACGCAACTTCGAGCGGACGAGCTCGTGGTTCGCCCGGTGGCCGGACTGCTTCACCCTGCCGCGACTGACCGACGGCGTCGACACCGGCTGGCACATGTTTCCCGTGCTGATCCGGCCGGAGTCGGGGATCCGTCGGTCGGAGCTGCAGCACTGGATGGAGCAACGCGGTGTCGACACGCGCATGGTGTGGACGGGCAACGCGGCGCGCCAGCCCGCGTTCCGCGCGCGCGAGTTCCGTCAGCCCGACCGCGGACTGCCGAACGCGGACCGGGTGATGGAGTGGGGCTTGGTGCTGCCGAACAACCACTCGATGGACGACTCGGACTGCGACTACATCGGCGAGTGCGTCGAGGCGTTCCTCGCAAGCCGCGGGAAGGGGCGGGTGGCTTCGCCGCCCGTCCGGCCCGAAGTCTGAGGCGTCAGGAGCGGCGAGCGAAGCGAGTGCGACCAGAAAGCTCAGAGCGAGAGGGCGAGAAGTTCCGGCGGGCTCGCCTGACCGACGGGGACGTAGACGGTGTTGCCCGCGATCGACAGGAAGCCGTTGATGCCGCCCTTCGTCTTGTACTTCCAGACGATCTTGCTGGTGTCGATATTGATCGCCACGACCGTGCCGTCGAGCAGCGACGTGAACACGAGGTCGTTCACGACGGCGACGCCGCCGAGCGGATCGCCGGGCACCTTGGTGTCCCACTCCACCGTGCCGGTCGCGACGTCGAGCGCGACGACCTCGCCGTCGTGCTTGCCCATCTGCGCGCCGAAGTACGCGGTCTTGTTCGGCTCGAGGGTCACGGGCTCGTTCACGGTCGCGAAGTACGCGACGCCGATCGTGGCTGCCGGCGGCGTCTCGACACCGCCGTACGTGCCCGGCGCGATCTCGGTCGGGCCGGGGAGCGTGGTGAGGTCGTCGTTGTGGTGCTGTCCGATCGCGCGTTGCCACACGACCCTGCCGGTCGCAGGGTCGAGCGCGACGACGACGCCGGACTTGCCTGCGCTGATCACGACCTGATCGCCGTTGCCCATCGACGCGAGCATCGCGTGCACCTGATCGCGGTCGAACAGGTCGTGCGCCGTGACCTGGTGGTACCAGAGCAGCTTGCCGGTGTCGACGTTCAGCGCGACGAGTGAGTCGGTGTAGAGGTTCGGCCCGGGGCGACTCGTTCCGTTCGGATACGCGCTCGTGCCGGGGAACGGCGCGGGATTCGCGGTGCCGAAGTACACCGCGCGCCGGCGCACGTCGATCGCCGGCGGGTACCACGCGCCGCCGCCCGAGTTCACGCCCGGGTTGCCCCACAGCGCGGTACCGCCCTTGACCGTGTCGAAATGCCAGCGGATCTTGCCGGTCGCGGCGTCGAGCGCGACGAGGCGGCCGACGTCGCCACCCGCGTAGATGCCGCCGGCGCTCACCGGCACGCTGCTCGCGAGGACGAGACCCGCGAACACGGTGGGTTGGACGTCGACGCCGAGCGTCTTCGTCGTCGTGATGCGCGTGCGCCAGTCGACCGCTCCGGTCTTCGCGTCGAGCGCGATCACACCGCTCGAACCGTCGTCGCCGAAGACGCGGCCGTTCGCGATGGCCGCACCGAACGGTCCGATGTTGAAGCCCGTCGCGCGCGTCCAGCGCGTGTGGCCGGTCGCGCGATCGATCGCGACGATCTCGCCCGTGCCGCCCTGCAGGTAGATCGTGTCCTTCGTGACGATCGGCGCGGTCGAGAGCGCGCCGATGCCGCTCGGTGTCGCGGTCCAACGCGGCTTCAGCTGCGCGACGTTCGCACTCGTGATCGCGCTCGCGTTCGTGGCGCGCGAGTTCGAGTAGTCGCGGCCGGGGAGCGGCCAGTCGTCCGCGTTCGCGCTCACCTCGCTCGGAATGCCCGCGACACCGCTGGTCGGCTGCACGGTCAGCGGTGGCGCCGTGGACGCGGTCGCCCCGCTGGTTGCGTGCGACCCGGTGCTGCTGCACGACGCCGCGACCACCGCGATGACGAGCGCGCAGGCCAGGCCACCGATTCTCCGCATGAGGCAGGGGAGGGTACGGCGTTTTGGATGCCCGTGCGTTCGCCGATCCGGGTGCCGATGCGACACGAGTCGCGAACGGCGAACGGGCGCGGGGCCGCGCGGGTGGTGCAGACTCCCGATCGGTCGCACGGCGCGACGCGAAGCAGGAGGAGATTGCAATGGGTCTGTTCGACGCGTTCCGCTACGACGGGAAGCGAGTGCTCGTGGTGGGCGCGGCAAGCGGGATGGGTGCGGCGACGGCTGCGGTCGCGCTCGACGCGGGTGCCGAGGTCATCGGCATGGACTTCGCCGACATCGAGCTCGAGGGCGCGAAGAAGGTCAAGGTGAACCTCGCCGACCAGGCGTCGATCGACGGCGCGCTCGGCGAGATCAGTGGACCCTTCGACGCGGTGTTCTCGTGTGCGGGCGTCGCCGACGGCACGCCCGGCATCGAGAAGATCAACTTCATCGGTCACCGCTACCTGATCAACCGGTTGCTCGAGCGCAACTGGTTGCCGCGCGGCTCTTCGATCGGCTTCATCTCCTCCGCGGCCGGGCTCGGTTGGGAAGCGAACCTCGACCTGGTGAAGGAGTACCTCGATGTGGAGGACTTCGACGCCGCGTCGCAGTGGGCGATCGATCACGGCAAGGCCGACTACATGTGGAGCAAGCAGGCGATCTGCGCCTACGTCGCGCGCGAAGCGATGGCGTTCCTCAAGCAGGGCATCCGCATCAACGCGATCTGTCCCGGTCCGACCGACACGCCGCTCGCACAGGCGAACAAGGACATGTGGCTCGGCTTCGGAGCCGACTACCGCGAAGCGGTCGGCGTCGAAGCCGCAACTCCGCTCGAGCAGGCGAACACGCTGCTGTTCCTCTGCAGCGACGCGGCCTCCGCGATCGCGGGGCAGACGTTGATCACCGACGCGGGCTACTTCGCCTCGGGCATCACCGGTTCGTTCCCCGACGCCACACCGGCCGTGCACTTCCTGCTCGGTCGCTACGGCGCGCTGTAGCTGATGGTCGCACTCGCTTCGCTCGCCGTTCCTGCGGGACCGAATCTCTGAGCTGATGGTCGCACTCGCTTCGCTCGCCGTTCCTGCGAATCCTTGACCGGGGAGAGACCCAATGGACATCAACGGTAAGAAAGCGGTCGTCGTCGGCGGCGCGTCGGGGATGGCGAAGGCATCGGCCGAGATGCTGCACGCGCGCGGCGCGTCGATCGCGATCATGGACCTGCCCGCGTCGGCCGGTGCCGAGGTCGCGAAGGAGCTCGGCGGCACGTTCCATCCGGTCGACGTCACCGACTTCGAAGGCGCGGAGCTCGCACTGAGCGAAGCGGTCGACGCGCTCGGCGGCTTGCACATCGCGGTGAACACTGCGGGCGGCGGCATCGGCATGCGCACCGTCGGTCGCGACGCGCCGCACCCGCTCGCCGACTTCCAGAAGGTCATCAACCTGAACCTCGTCGCAACGTTCAACCTGAACCGGTTGCAGGCATGGCACATGTCGACGAACGAGCCCGAGGACGAAGAGCGCGGCGTGATCGTCGACACCGCGTCGATCGCGGCGTTCGAGGGCCAGATCGGCCAGGTCGCGTACACGGCCGCGAAGGCCGGCATCGCGGGCATGGTCTTCACGATGGCGCGCGATCTCGGAAGCCTCGGCATCCGCACGCTCGCGATCGCGCCGAGCCTGTTCAGCACGGGCCTCACCGAGGGCATCCCCGACGAGTTCGCAAACGTGCTCACGAAGGACGCCGCGTTCCCCAAGCGCATGGGGCGCCCGGACGAGTACGGGCGGCTCGTCGTCGCGATCGTCGAGACGCCCATGCTCAACGGCTCGTGCATCCGCCTCGACGGCGGCCAGCGATTCGCCCCGAAATGATGGTCGGGCTCGCACGCTCGCCCTCCAGGACGGCGGGGTGGCCGACCGCTACGCCGTGCTGAACCGGCATCTCATCGGGCTCGACAAGTGCATGTGGGAGTGCGACTTCCCTCCCAACGACTCGAACTGGCCGGAGCGCCGCAGGGTCCTGGCCGACGCCGTGCTCGACATCCCCGACGACGACGCCCGCCAGATCGGCGAGCTCAACGCCCGCCCCCTCTACAACTTCTGGTAGCTCAAGCCGGTGCCTCCGGCGGCCGACTTCTTTCTCGATGTCGGAGGTCGAATCGGAGCCCGACGGCTTGGTCGTCGCCATGACGCGGGACGCCGCGGGGCTCGTGACGTGGGTCGAGGAATCGGTCGTCGACCTGCTCGGCTGGCAGCCCGACCAGCTGGTGGGGCAGCCGTCGACGCGGCTCATTCATCCCGAGGACCAGGGCCCGGCCGTCGCCGCGTGGATGGACATGATCACCGCACCCGACGAGACCTGGCTCTGGCGCGGTCGCTATCAGAGCGCCGACGGCCGGTGGGTCTGGGTCGAGGTCACGAACCGGTGCGAGCTCGACGGCCAGACCATTCACACCACGATGCAACGCGTCAGCGTCGAGCAGGTCGGGATCGAGGAGGAGCTGCGCGCGCGTGAAGAGCTGCTGAGCCGGCTCTCGGACGCGCTGCCGGTCGGCATCTTCCAGTTCGATCGTGCGGGCACGATCGTGTTCACGAACGACCAACTCTTCGAGATCCTCGGTACCGCGCCGGCGGCGCGGATCGACGGTCAGTTCGCGAACGTGGTCCCCGAGGACCGCGCGCTGCTCGCGCGCGCGGCGGCCGCGACGCTCGCCGGCGAACGCGCCGACGACGTGGAGCTCCGACTCGACGTGCCGCGCGCCGACGGGGTTCCGTGCGAGCGCGTGTGCGTGGTGTCGTTGCGTCCGCTCACCGATTCGACCGGTGCGCCGGTCGGCGCGGTCGGCTGCGTGAACGACGTGACCGACCGCGTGCTGCTCCGGCGCGAGCTCGAGGTGCGCGCGTCGATCGACGCGCTGACCGGCTGCCTCAATCGGGGGACCGTGCTGCAGATGCTCGAGGACGAGCTCGCGACACCGAGGCCCGAGGGCACCGCGGTCGTCTTCGTCGACCTCGACCGCTTCAAGTTCGTGAACGACCGCTTCGGGCACGCGACCGGCGACGCGTTCCTACGCTGTGCCGCGCAGCGGCTCCACACCGCGATCCGCCAGCAGGACCGCGTTGGTCGCTTCGGTGGCGACGAGTTCCTGGTGCTGTGCCCGGGAGTCACCGACGAGCAGCACGCGCAGCGCATCGCGCGCCGGATCCGGCTCGCGCTCGAAGGTCCCGTCGACATCAACGGTGCCGTGATCGAGCTGCACGCAAGCGTCGGCTCGTCGTGGACGGCCGAGCCGATCCCGGCCGACACGCTCATCGAACGCGCCGACGCGCTGATGTACGCCAAGAAGCAGGCCGAGCGCACGCGCGACGAGCTCGTCGGGACGCGCTAGAGACTGCGAGTCACTCCGGCGCCGGCTCGTCGAACGCGCGGCGGAGCCGGTCGCGCAACTCGGCGGGCATGCGGTCGATGTCGCGTTCGCCGATCTCGTGCGTCAACGCGATCGTGCGGCGCATCTGGGCGAGGTACTCACGGCAGTGCGGGCAGTCGGCGAGATGCTCCTCGACGAGCCGCGTCACGTCGTCGGGAAGCGTGCCTTCGAGGTACGCGGTGACGTCCTCGACGAACTGCCGGCACACGTAGGCGGACGCGGCGCTCATCGGTCGCGACCTTCGTCGTTGCGGCGTTCGAGCGTGGCGCGCACCTTCGAACGGCCGCGGTGCAGCAGCACGCGCTGGTTGCCGTCGGTGATCGCGAGCGCGTCGCACACCTCGGCGGCGGACCAACCGAGCACGTCACGCATCGTCACGACCTCGCGCTGGTCCGGTGGCAACCGCTCGATCGCATCGTGGATGGTCGCCGCCGTGTCGCCGTCGATCGCGCGTTGCTCGGGCCCGGGCCACGGGCACGGAGGTTCCTTCCACTGCCCGCGCCCGTGAAGCGTGAAGCGCCGGAACCGGTGCGGATCGACCGCCGGCTCGTCGGCCGACGTCGCGTTCGTCGCGAACGGGATCGTGCGGTGCTCCTTCGCGCCGTGCGAGCGTGCGATGTTCACGAGGATCTTGAACATCCACGTCTTGAGGCTCGCGCGGTGTTCGAAACCGTCGATGCCCTGGATGATCGCGAGCCACGTCTCCTGCACCACCTCGTCGGCGATCGCGCGACTCGGAACGTACTGCTGCGCGAGCCGCACGAGTGCCGAGTGGTAGTGATCGACGAGATACGCGAACGCGTCGCCGTCGCGCGCGGTGAGCGCCTTCGTGAGGACGACGTCGTCCGTGAAGTCCGCTCCGGGCACGGTGGTGAGCGTAGGCCGCTCGCGTCATGCGTCTCAGTCGGGCGGGCGCGGTCTTTCGTTACACGAGATTGCCAAATCTTTTCTGTAACGCGGGAGCGGTCCGGCCCACTGAACGGAGAACCAC
Organism: Acidimicrobiia bacterium; assembly: GCA_036271555.1. NCBI lineage: Bacteria > Bacillati > Actinomycetota > Acidimicrobiia > Acidimicrobiia bacterium. The sequence goes on along the minus strand of DATBAK010000087.1, from coordinate 52,416 downwards.
TTGTCATCGATCCCGGAGGAAATGCATGAGATCTCCGTTCCGCATCCTCGCGACCGTCGCGCTCGGCGCGGCGTTCGCATTGCCCGCGCCCGCATTCGCGGCGGTCGCGGCCCACGCGCCGGCGACCGGCGCCGACCATGCCGTCTTCGTGCAGACCGACGATCCGGCCGGCAATCACGTCGTCGCCTATCACCGCGGCGCGAACGGTGCCTTGACGCTCGCCGGCACCTACTCGACCGGCGGACGCGGCGGAGTGCTCGACGGATCGGTCGTCGACCACCTCGCGTCGCAAGGCTCCCTGACCTACGACCGCGATCACGGCCTGCTCTTCGCCGTGAACGCGGGCAGCGACAGCGTCTCGGTGTTCTCGGCGTCCGGTGACCACCTGACGCGGCGGCAGGTGATCGCGTCGGGCGGCCAGTTCCCCGTGAGCGTCGCGGTGCACGACGACCTCGTGTACGTGTTGAACGCGCGCGACGGTGGCGTCGTGCAGGGCTACGGGCTCCGCAACGGTCGTCTGATTCCGTTGCGGCACGCGCGCGCGGACCTCGGACTCGACTCCACCGCGTCACCGGAGTTCGTGAACACGCCGGGTCAGGTCGCGTTCTCGCCGTCGGGCCAGCAGCTCGTCGTCACGACGAAGGCGAACGGCAACGACGTCGACGTGTTCCGCGTCGGCTACTTCGGTGAGCTGTCGGCGCCGACCGTGAACGCGCTGCCGGGCGCGGTGCCGTTCGCGATCGCGTTCGACCACTCGCGTCATCTCGTGCTTGCCGAGGCGGGCACGAACGCGGTCGCGTCGTTCGAGCTGAACCACGACGGCACGATCCACGCGCTCGACTCGGTCGCGACCGGTCAGGCCGCAACGTGTTGGATCGCCGGCGCGCAGGGCTACCTGTTCGCGTCGAACGCGGGGAGCGGCTCCATCAGCCGTGTCCAACCCGCAGCGAATGGCGCGCTCACGCTGCTCGGTGCCACGACGACCGACGCGGGCACGGTCGACGCCGCCGCGAGCGCGGCTGGTCGCTACCTGTACGTGCAGACCGGCGCGAGCGGGATCGTCGACGGCTTCCACGTGGGCAGCGACGGATCGCTCACGAGCGTGGGCAGCGTCACCGTTGCCAGCGCGGTCGGCGGCGAGGGCATCGTCGCCGTCTGACGTTCGCGGCGAACTGCTTCTACCCGAGGGCTCGCGACCGGCAGGTGCGGTCGCGAGCCCTCGGTCGCTCACGGTGTGAGCACGACCTTGCCGGGGATGTGCTTCGTGGACTTGTCCATGAACGCGCCGCGCGTGTCGGAGAGCGGGTAGACCGCGCCGACCTCGGCGCGCAGCGTGCCGTCGTCGACGAGGCGCGCGATCTCGCGCAACTGCGCGCCGCTCGCGTCGCGGACGAAGCTCACCGTGCGGATGTCGGTGCGATCGGTCGACGACTCCACCATGATCGAAACGAGCGCGCCGCCCGGCTTCACGAGCGCGGCGGAACGCGCGAGCACGTCGCCGCCGATGATGTCGTACACGAGCTCGACCGGGGGAATGGCCTTGTCCCAGTCGTCCTGCTCGACGTCGACGTACTCGTCGGCACCGAGCGCGAGCACACGGTCACGCGCGTCGGCGCGGCCGGTGCCGATGACATGCGCGCCCGCCCAGTGTGCGAGCGGTACCGCCATCGTCCCGACGCCGCCGCCGGCGCCGTGGATCACGACCGTCTGCCCGCGCTCGAGATGGCCATGGTCGAACAGTGCCTGCCACGACGTGAGCGCGGCCTGCGGGATCGCGGCGGCTTGCACGAAGTCGATCGTCGCCGGCTTCTTCGCCAGGCTGCGCACCTCGATGGCGACGTACTCGGCTGCCCATCCGTCGCGGTAGCCGTCGATGAGGCCGAACACCTCGTCGCCGACGTCGAAGCCCGCGGCGCCGTAGCCGAGCGCGACCACGACGCCCGACCCTTCGTGCGCGGGGATCCGCGCGCCGCGCGGGTGGCCCATGCGGTCGTTCGCGAGCGGCCACAACAGCTCCGTCGGCGTGAAGCTCGCGGCTCGAACCTCCACGAGCGCGTCGCCGATCATGGCTTGGGGATCGGGCGCGTCCTCGTACTCGAGACCTTCGATTCCTTCGAGCCCCTTGGGTTCCCGGATGCGAACAGCCTTCATGGCGGCCTCCTTGTGACTGGGGGGATCACGTTTCGCGTACCCATTCGACGAACGGGCGACCGCGGAATCGACATCGACCGTAGAGCTCGGGTCCCGGGGCCTGGTCACCGCAGCACCGGTACGCTGCCGCGGATGGCCGACGTCGAGGCGACGGAAGCGGGCGGCGACCTCGATCTCCTCCGCCGCGCGTCGCGCGCGAGTGAGAGTCCGCGCGCGAACTCGCGCGCTGCGCTCGTCGACGCGGCGTTCGAGGAGTTCTCGACGCGCGGCTACGAGGAGGCGACGGTCGCGGGAATCGCGGAGCGCGCCGGCGTGACGACCGGTGCGTTGTACGCGCATTTCGCGGGCAAGCTCGACCTGCTGCTCGCGACGGTCGGGCTCACGCCTGCGGCCGATGTCGTCGACTCGATCGCGGGTCTCGCCGCGCTGCCGTGGAGCGAGGCGTCGCGCATCATGAGCCACGGTCTCGCGACCCCGCCGGACCGCGGCATGCTCCTGCTGCTCGACGTGATCGTCGTCGCGCGTCGCGATCCGCACGTGAAGCGCATCTTGCGTCGCGGCCTCGAGACCTACCTCGACGCGATGAAGGAGGCGAACGACAAGGGTGTCGCGCTCGGCGTCATCGATCCCGCGCTCCGCACCGACGAGCTCGCGCGTCTGTTCGCGCTGCTCACGTTCGGCCGCATGGTGTTCGCGGCGCTCGACGAGCCGCCGCCATCCGACGAAGCCTTCGGTCGATTCACCGATCTCGTGATGCAGTCGGCGGGCGGAGACGGTGACGAGACCCGACCGGCCGCGCTGGCGCGCGTGCGGGCGCGGGCGACGACGGCGGAGCGGGCGCAGCGCTCGCTGCACGACAGCCTCGTCGACGCGGTCGAGGCGGGTCACAGCCTGCGGCAGGTGGGCGCGGCGGCCGGGCTCTCGCACGAGCGCGTGCGTCAGGTGCTGCGCGAGCGCGGTGAGCGTCAATCATCCTGACAGCGGCGCCGGCGTGTGACCGATCCCCGTGGGAAAGCTGACGCCGCGAACGTAACCTTGCTACGTTCCCCAGCCGATGCGCGCGGCCGACACCTACCCGCACGACGCGGACCTCGCGCTGATCCCGTTCGTGTTCGGCGCGGACCGCAGCCACGCGCACTTCATCCTCACGCCGGATCTCACGCGCCACGACGGCGTGCTCTACGGCGGGACCGGCGCGGCCGCGTCGGTGATGCTCATGGAGGCCGCGACCCAGCGCGACGCGGTGTGGGTGGCGACGCAGTTCGTGGCCTACGCGAACCTCGGTGAGCGCATCGACCTCGTCGCCGACACGGTCGCCGCGGGCAAGCGCATCGCGCAGGTGCAGGTGGTCGCGCGAGTCGACGACCGCGTCATCTTCACGGCGCTCGGTGCGACCGCGCACGCGCGCCCGAACGGGCTCACCGGGCAGTACGACGACATGCCGCGTGTCTCGGCGCCGGAAGCCAGCGCGCCGTTGCATCGCGGACCGGCGATCGCCGAGCTCGCCGAACGCGGCTTCAACCGCAATCTCGAGTTCCGTGAGGCGACGCTCGAGGATCCGCAGTCGCACGCGATGGCGCTCTGGGCACGCCTGACGCCGCCGGTTCGCACGATGACCGCCGCGGGTGTCGCCTTCGTCGCCGACATGATCCCGGGTGCGATCGCGCGCGCCGCGGGCAAGCTCGGCGGAGGCTTCAGCCTCGACAACGCGCTGCGGTTCGCGAGCGTTCCGCCGGTCGAGTGGGTGCTGCTGCACCTGCGCGGCGAGGTCGCGTCGCATGGTTACGGGCACGGATCGTTCACCGCGTGGTCGCGCGACGGTGTGCTGCTCGCGACCGGCAGCCAGACCGCGAGCATGACGCACGTGTTCGACAGCGCCGACGATCCCGCGATGGAGGAGTGGCGGCGATCGATCGTCGAAGCGACGAGGAGGGGATCGTGACCGAAGAATTTGCCGAGCTCGTCGACCCGCAGTTCTGGCGCCAGCCGCTCGAGGACCGCATGGCGCGCTTCGCGGAGCTCCGCGACATCGACGCGTTTCTGCCCGCGTCGTTCGACAACCCGATGTCGGGTCTCACCGAGACGTTCGTCGTGACGACGCGCTACTCGGATGTCGTCGAGATCAGCCGCCGCCCGGAAGACTTCTGCTCGGGACAAGGCGCGGTCTCGATCCCGGACCTGCCGGCCGAGGCGCTCGAGTTCTTCGGCTCGTTCATCAACATGGACGACCCGCGCCACGCGCGCCAGCGCGGCATCGTGTCGCGGTCGTTCACGCCCCGGCAGCTCGCGACCGTGCTCGACTCGGTCGAGACGATCTGCCGCGAGGTGATCGACGGCATGTGCGAGCAGGGCGAGGTCGACCTCGTCGAGGCGCTCTCGCAGCCGTTCCCGCTGCTCGTCATCTGCGACATGATGGGCATCCCGCGCAGTGAGTTCCGCACGGTGCTCGAGGCGACGAACGTCATCCTCGGAGCCGGCGACCCCGACATGCTCGGCGGTCGCGAGCCGATGACCGCGATGTTCGAAGCCGGCATCCAGCTCACGACGTTGATGAACGAGCTCGCCGACGAGCGCCGCCAGCGGCCGCGCGACGACCTCACGTCGGCGCTCGTGAACGCGGAGAACGACGAGGACATCCTGGCGCCGCACGAGATCGCGCCGTTCTTCATCCTGCTCGCGGTCGCGGGCAACGACACGACGCGCACGGCGATCAGTCGTGGCATGCACCTGCTCGCGCAGAACCCCGACCAACGCCGGTTGTGGCAGAACGATCTCGAGGGCGTCACCGCGAGCGCGGTCGAGGAGATCGTGCGCGTCGCGTCGCCGGTCACGTTCATGCGGCGCACCGCGACGAAGGCCACGCGCGTCGGCGACCACGAGTTCGCGGCGGGCGACAAGGTCGTGCTGTTGTACGGCGTCGCAAACCGCGACCCGCGCGTGTTCGACGAACCGGAGCGCTTCGACGTGGTGCGCAACCCGAATCCGCACGTCGGCTTCGGTGGCCCGGGGCCGCACTTCTGCCTCGGTGCGCACCTCGCCCGGCGCGAGGTCGCAGTCGCCTTCCGTCAACTGCTCACGCGCCTGCCCGACATCGACGTCGCAGGCGAGCTGGTGCCGCTCGACGCGATGGGCATCCCGCTCGTCGGCGGCGTGAAGCGTCTGCCCGTCCGGTTCACACCCACCGCTCGTCAACAGAATTGACAATGTGACGCGACCGGCGGCGATTCGTCGGGAGAGCCTGGCCACCGAGCAATAGCAACGATATGTTTTCGGCCCGGCGGCACGTCCCTGGGGGAGCGAGGAGCGCGCGTCGTAGATGGCGATCGCAACGGCGCTGTGGAGCCAGTCGACGTTGCGGTTCGTGCTGCTCGGCGCCGCGACCGGATCGCTGACCGCGCTGGTCGCGCTCGGCATCGTCCTCGTCTACCGCACGTCCGGCGTCCTCAACTTCAGCGCCGGCGCGCTCGGCGGCATCGCCGCGTACATCTGTTACAACCTGCGCGACGGCGGCTGGCCGACGTGGCTCGCGGTCACGCTCGGGCTGTTGCTCGGCGTCGCGCTCGGGCTGCTCACGTACCTCGTGATGGCGTTGCTGCGCGACGCGTCGCAGCTCGCGCGACTCATCGCGACGCTCGGTCTCTTCAGCGTGTTCCAGTCGTTCATGGTGCTGCGGTGGGGCCTCGCGTTCAGCCAGCCGCGGTCGTTGCTGCCGTCGAAGAACGTCACGCTCTTCGGCAGCCTCATGATCGGTCGCGATCGGTTGATGCTCATCGGCGTCGCGCTCGTGTGCGCGGTCGTGCTGCGCTTCATCTACTCGGGCACGCTCTTCGGTCTCGTCACGTCGGCGGTCGCGGAGAACCGGCGAGTCGCCGCGAGCTCGGGTTGGTCGGCCGACCGCATCGAGATGGCGAACTTCGCGATCGCGGGCGGCTTGTCGGCGCTCGCGGCGATCCTGCTCGCGCCGATCATCACGCTGAACGCGGCCGTGCTATCGCTCACGATCCTGCCCGCACTCGCAGCCGCACTGGTGGGGCGCTTCTCTTCGTTCGGCATCACGGTGCTCGCTGCGCTCGGCATCGGCATCGTGCAGAGCGAGATCGGCCTGTTCCAGCCCGACATCGCGAACGCGTTCCACATGAACGCGGCGTCGCTCACCGGGCTCGTGCAGGCGGTGCCGCTCGCAATCATCCTCGTGTTCATGATCGCGACCGGAAGGTCGCGACTGCAGCGGGGGGAGACTCTGGCGCGCCTGCCGCTGCCCGGCAACGGCACCGTGCCGCTCATCCCGGCGGTCGCGGGCGTCGTGATGTCGGTCGTGCTGCTGCTCGGCGTGCGTACGTGGGACGACGCGCTCATCACGACCTTCGCGATCGCGATCATCCTCTGCTCGGTCGTCGTCGTCGCCGGCTTCGCGGGGCAGCTCTCGCTGTGCCAGTTCGCGCTCGCGGGGATGGGCGCGTGGATGGCGGCGCGGCTCGTGTCGGCCGACCACTGGCCGTTCGAGGCCGCGCTCGTGGCCGCGGTCGTCGGTACCACGATCGTCGGTGTCGTCGTCGCGTTGCCCGCGATCCGGACGCGCGGCACGAGCCTCGCGGTCGCGACGCTCGCGATCGCACTGATGTTCAGCGCGCTCGTCTTCACGAACAGCGCGGTCACCGGCGGTGTCGTGGGGCTGCCCATCAAGAAGGTGTCGTTCGCGGGCATCGACCTCGACCCGCTCGGTCACCCCGAGCGCTACGGAGCGCTCGTCCTCGTGTTCCTGGTGCTCACCGCGCTCGTCGTCGCGAATCTGCGCCGCGGCCGCGCCGGCGCGCGCCTGCTCGCGGTGCGGAGCAACGAGCGCGCGGCCGCGTCGCTCGGTGTCAACGTCGTTGCCGCGAAGGTGTATGCCTTCGCGGTCGCGGCGGCGATGGCGGCGCTCGGCGGCGTGTTGCTGTCGATGCGGCAGACGAACGTCGAGCTCGGGCAGTACGACGTGTTCGGCTCGGTATTGCTGATCCAGTACGCGGTCGTCGGTGGCCTCGCGTGGGTCTCTGGCATCGCCAGCGCGACCGGCGCGCCCACGGCGCTCGGCAACGTCATCTTCCAGAAGATCGTGCCGTCCGGTACCGACATCATCTCGTGGCTCGCGGTGATCTCGGGTCTCGGCGCGATCTCGGTGCTGCGGCAGGCGCCCGACGGCGTCTCCGCGCTCTGGTCGCGCGGGGTGCAGCAGGCGGAGGAGCGCTCGTCGACGCTGCGGCGCGTCTACGAAGGGCTGCGGTTCCCGCGCGCGACGAGCGACCCGCCGCTCGCGCCGCCGCGCCCACACCGCGACGCGGTGACGCTCGCCGTGCACGACCTCGTCGTGAACTTCGGTGGCGTCGTCGCGGTCGACCGCGTGAGCTTCGCGATCGAACCCGGCGAAGTTGTGGGACTCATCGGACCGAACGGCGCGGGGAAGACGACGATCCTCGACGTGATCACCGGGTTCACCGCGCCGTCGGGCGGCTCGGTGCGCTTCGGCGACGCGAGCATCGACCGCTGGTCGGTCGAGCGCCGCGCACGCGCCGGGATCGTGCGGTCGTGGCAGGCGGTCGAGCTGTTCGAGGAGATGAGCGTGCGTGAGAACCTGCTCGTCGCCGCCGACGACCAATCGCGCCGCCGGTACCTCATCGATCTCGTGCACCCCGGTCGGCCCGGACCGACCGCGCTCGTGCACGAGGTCGTCGCCGACTTCCAACTCGACGCCGTGCTCGACGTCCGCCCGTCGTCGCTGCCGCACGGTGTGTCGCGACTCGTCGGCATCGCGCGCGCGCTCGTCACCGAGCCCGCCGTGCTGCTGCTCGACGAGCCCGCCGCCGGCCTCGACACCAACGAGTCGGCCGAGCTCGGGCGCACCATCCGAGCGATGGCGCGCAAGCGGGGGATCGGTGTGCTCGTGGTCGAGCACGACGTGCCGCTGATCCTGCAGACGTGCGATCGCATCGTCGCGCTCGACTTCGGCCGCACGATCGCGGAGGGCACGCCCGACGCGATCAGTCACGACGCGCGCGTCATCGAGGCGTACCTCGGCACCGAAGAGGTCGCGAGCCTCCAGCCCGCGGGAGGGAGTGCGTCGTGACCGCGGTCCTCGAGGCCGACGGCCTGCGCGCCGGCTACGGCAAGGTCGAGATCGTGCGCGACCTCCATCTCCACGTCGATGCCGGTGAGGTCGTCGCGCTGCTCGGGCCGAACGGTGCCGGCAAGACGACGACGATCTCGACCCTGTCGGGTGAGCTGCGCGCGCTGGGCGGCGACGTGCGCATGTTCGGCACGCGCACCGATGCACCACTGCACCTGCGCGCGCGCAAAGGGCTCGGTGTGGTGTCGCAGGAGCGTTCGGTTCTCATGCGCCTCACGACGCGCGAGAACCTGCGCGTCAGCCGCGGTGACCTCGGGCGCGCGCTCGAGTTGTTCCCCGAGCTCGAACCGCACCTCGACCGGCGCGTCGGACTGCTCTCGGGCGGCCAGCAGCAGATGCTCGCACTCGCGCGCTGTCTCGCGCGCGAGTGCCGCGTGCTCCTCGTCGACGAGCTGTCGCTCGGGCTCGCGCCGATGATCGTCGACCGGTTGCTGCGTGCGGTGCGCGCGGCCGCCGACGAGGGCATGGCGGTCTTGCTCGTCGAGCAGCACATCCACAAGGCGCTGCAGGTCGCCGACCGTGTGCTCGTGATGACGAGGGGAACGATCGCGCTCGAGGGCAAGGCGAGCGATCTCGTCGCGCGTCTCGACGACATCCAGGACGCGTACCTGCGTTCGGGCACATCCGACAACGGCCATTCGGGGGAGCGAGCTCATGAAGCGACGTAGCAGGGCACGCACCGGCGCGTGCGTGATCACGGCGTTCGCGCTCTGCGCGGCCGCGTGTGGCAGCAGCGGCTCGAAGGGCGGGTCGAACGGCGCGTCGGGCACCACCGCGACGTCGAAGCCGTGTCCCGGTGCGCCGCTCAAGTTCACGTCGATCATCGCGTTGTCGGGACCGCTCGGCACCGGCGGTGACCGCTCGAAGGCCGGGCTTCAGGCCGGTGTCGACGCGGTGAACCGCAGTTGCGCGCTCGGCCGTCCGCTGCAGGTGACGATCTGTGACGACAAGGACGACACGAACGCGAACCTCGCGTGCGGGCGCAAGGCCGGGTCCGACGGCTCGCTCGCGATCCTCGGCTCGATCGGCAGCTTCGACGACGGTGTCACCGCGTCGAAGCTGCCCGCGGTCTTCGTGAACGGCACGTCGCCCTTCGAGCTCACGAACAAGGACGCGTACTCGTCGGTCAACGGCATCGCGCTCGGCATCTCGGGCACGTCGGCGATCAAGGCGCGCGGCAAGAAGTCGTCGGTGTTGATGCTGCCCGACACGCCCACGCTGCAGTTCGCGGGCAACCTCATCGTGAAGATGGCCAAGCTGCTCAAGGTCCACGTCGACCCGATCTACTACCCGCAGGACACAACCGACTTCGCGCCGATCGCGGCCGAGGTGTCGCAGAAGAACGACGACGCGGTCGGCATGCTGCCGCTCAACCCCGTCGTCGTCGTGAACGCGCTCGCGCAGGAAGGGATCACGCCGGAGAACCACGACCTCGTGGTGCCCGGTGGCGTGATCACGCCCGAGAACCTCAAGGACATGGGCGACGCCGCGAACGGCGTGCTCGTCGTGAGCGAGACGTTGCCGCCGACCGACACGGCGAACAAGGGCATCCAGGAGTTCCGCGCCGACATGGAAGCCGACGGCAAGAACCCTGACGATCCCAACGTCGACTTCAGCACGGTGACGTCGTGGTCGAACGTGAAGAAGCTCGAGGGCGCGCTCCTCGCCGCGGGTCCGTCGGTGATCCAGTCGCTCGATTCCGCGAGCGTGGTCGACGCGGTCGTGAACCATCCCGTCGATCGACCGGAGATGGCGCCCTACGACTTCCGCAAGAACGCGATCCCCGAGGTGCCCGACCTCGCGTCGTTCCGGGTGTTCACCCGCAAGGTCGCGGTGCTGCAGATCGAGGACGGTAAGTACAAGGTCCTGAGCGACGGGTTCATCGACATTCTGAAGCCGCCGGACCTGAGCGGTGCCGGCGGCTGAGTGTCAGGATCGCGACGTGCAGTCGCGCGTGGCCGTCGTGGTGACGCTCGTCGTCGCGGTGGCGCTGGCCGGCTGCACGTCGGGATCGTCGTCGTCCGGCCCGCGACCGCCGCGCGTGACGACGACCACGAGCGCCGGGCCGCGCGCGTCGGGTCCCGCGGTGATCATCGACACCGACCTCTCGCGCTGGTGGGACGACGCGACCGCGCTCGGCCTCGCGAACGTGTTGATGCAGCAGGGCAAGGTGAACGTGCTCGGCATCGGGTCCGACATCCGCAACCCCGTCGCGGTCGCGGCGATCGACGCGATCGACACCGCGTACGGGCACGCGGCGATCCCGCTCGGCGCGGTCGCGCACAGCGCGGCCGACACCGCGCCGCACGGCTACAGCGACGCGGTCGCGGCACGGCTGCCGCACACGATTCGCGACAGCGCCGACGTGCCCGACGCGGTCGCGCTCTACCGTCGATTGCTCGCCGCGCAACCGGACCACAGCGTCACGGTCGTCGCGCTCGGCGCGTACACGAACCTCGCCGGTCTGCTCACCTCGGCGCGCGCGTTGGTGGTGCAGAAGGTCGAGCGACTCGTGATCGAGGACGGGTTCTTCCCCGGCGGCGGCGCGCCCGCCACGAACCAGAAGCTCGACCTCGCGGCCGCGCGTGTCGTTGTCGGCGGGCGCGGATGGCCGACGCCGATCGCGTGGGTCGACGGTCTCGACGGCATCGGAACCCGCGTCGGTTCGTCGTTGTGCACGGCCGCGCCCGCGAACAACCCGATGCGCGTCGTCTATCAGCAGCTGTTCGGCTGCGGCGCGCCGCGCGACGGCGACTGGGACGCGCCCACCCTGCTCTACGCGATCGGAGCGGTTCCTCGCGTCTTCACGCAGCTGGGTCGGGGCGGTGCGGCGGTGCTCAACGCGAAGGGCGGGCTGAGCTGGCAGGCGCAGTCGACACGACCCGACGACGTCTACGTGCACCTCGCCGAGCAGAACGCTCTGAACGCGTTCATCGATCCGCTCCTGGCCGTGGGCGCGAAGGCGGCCTGATCTCCCGACGCGCGTGAGTCGGTCACGTTCGTCGCGTCCGCCGGGTCATGGGGGCGAACCGACGAACCGGAGGAACCATGCAGTACGTGCTGATCATCTATCAGGGCACGACCCCGCTCCCGACCGATCCCGAAGCGTGGGCGACGTTGTCCGACGACGAGCAGAAGGCGATCTACCGCGACTACGCCGCGCTCAACCAGACGCCGGGCGTCGAGCCGGGCCTTCCGCTCGGCCTGGCCGCGGACGCGACGACCGTGCAGGTGAAGGACGGCAAGGCCGTGCGCCGCGAGGGGCCGTACCCGAGTGAAGGCGCGGGCGGCTACGTGGTGTTCGAAGCCGACGACCTCGACGCCGCGGTCGAGCTCGCGGCGCGCATCCCCGCGGCGCGCCACGGCGGCGCGGTCGAGATCCGTCCCGTCGCAACGTACTGGTAGGCGGTCGGCCGCGGCGGTTGCGCGCCGCCGCGTAACGTCCCCGGCGTGCAGGAACACAAGTACTCGTTCGAGATCGACGCGTCACCCGAGGAGATCTGGGCGGTGATGCATCGACGTCCACCCGCGCGTCGCGCCGACGAGGCGCGCGCGGTGGGCGAGTTCGGTCCGATCGTGCGCACGATCCGGCACGGCGCGGTGACGATCGAGATCGTGCACGAGGGCGACGAGGACGGGAGCGGCCTCGTTCGGCACTGCTTCTTCCGCGTGCCGAAGTACCTCTTCAGCGGAGGCGTCGCGCAGTCGTGGGAGCACGTGACCGACGTGGTGCCGAACGAGTCGGCGAAGTACTTCGCGATCGGGAAGCCGTTGTGGTCGCGCGCCGAAGGTGAGCACCGGCTCGAGCGCCTCCCCGACGGGCGCACGCGCGTGTACTTCACCGAGCGTTATCACGTGTTCAACCCGGTCATGCGGTGGCTGCTCGAGGCGCGTGTGCACCGCTACCTGTCGAAGGACAACGACCGCCTCGTGAAGGCGGGCATCGAACAGGGCCTGGCGGCGCGGAGCTCGAAGTCGGCCTGATCGACCGAGCTGATCGCCCGCCACCACAAGCGTAACGGGCGCGAGGGGGCTTGCCGCAAGCGGCTCGCGCGTGCTGACCATGGCGCGTTCGTGGAGTCGATTCGCGAGGAGCGCCGATGACGGAGCACGCAGTGGTGATCGCCGGTGGTGGCCCGACCGGACTCATGTTGGCGGGGGAGCTGGCGCTCGCCGGTGTCGACGTGGTCGTCGTCGAACGACGCGCGACGCAGGAGCTCGACGGATCGCGCGCCGGCGGCCTGCACGCGCGCACGATCGAAGTGCTCGATCAGCGGGGGATCGCGGAACGGTTCGTCGCCGCGGGTCAGCAATATCCGAAGGTCGGCTTCGCGGGCGTCGCGCTCGACATCACCGACTTCCCGACGCGCCACAACTATCTGCTCGGGCTCTGGCAGCGCGACTTCGAGCCCATCCTCGCGGCCTGGGTGGTCGAGCTCGGAGTCCCGTTCCTGCGCGAGCGCGAGGTGACGGGCTGCGCGCAGGACGCCGACGGCGTCGACGTGGAGCTGTCCGATGGCACGGCGCTGCGGAGTACGTTCCTCGTCGGCTGCGACGGCGGTCGCAGCGTGGTCCGCAAGGCCGCGGGGATCGACTTCGTCGGGTGGGATCCGACGACGAGCTGGATGATCGCCGAGGTCGAGATGGACGACGAGCCCGAGATCGGCGTGCGCCGCGAGGGCGGAGGAATCGGTCCCGTCGACCGCGTGAACGGCGGTAGTCCGTACGGCGTCGTGCTCAAGGAGAAGCGGGTCGAGCACGACGCCGATCCGACACTGCCGGATCTGCGCGTCGCGCTCGTCGCCGCGTACGGCACCGACTTTCGCGTGCACAGCCCCACGTGGATCTCGCGCTTCACCGACCTGACCCGCCAGGCCGCGTCGTACCGCCGCGATCGCGTGCTGCTCGCGGGCGACGCCGCGCACGTGCATCCGCCGCAGGGCGGTCAGGGCCTGAACGTCGGTGTGCAGGACGCGGTGAACCTGGGCTGGAAGCTCGCGCAAGTGATCGACGGCGCAGCTTCCGACGCGTTGCTCGACACGTACCACGCCGAACGGCATCCCGTCGGTGCGCGCGTGTTGCAGAGCACGATGGCGATGATCGCGATCGGCACGCCCGACGATCGTCACGACGCGCTGCGCGCCGTATTGGGGGAGGTACTGGGCCTGGACGAGCCGCGCCGGCACCTCGCGGGAATGCTCTCCGGTCTCGACATCCACTACGACCTCGGTGACGGGCACCCGCTGGTCGGCCGGCGCATGCCCGACCTCGACCTGCAAAGGGCCGGCGGCGCGACGCGCGTGTTCAGCCTCCTGCACGACGCGCGGCCCGTGCTGCTCGATCTCGCGGCATCGGGTGGCTTCGACAGCTCGCCGTGGCCGCGCGTCCGCGTCGTCGATGCGACGTACGACGGCGCGTGGCAGCTGCCGGTGCTCGGTGAGGTCGCGGCGCCCGCGGCGGTGCTGATCCGGCCGGACGGCTACGTCGCGTTCGCGGGTGATCTCGGCGATCCCGGGCTGCCGTGCGCGCTCACGACCTGGTTCGGGTAGGAGGTGGCCAGGAGCTCGGCGGACTCGACCCGGTCGCCGATCCGGCGCCTACTCTGGCCCGCCGAGCGCACTGAACGTGAAAGAGAACGTGAAAGAGAACTTGAAGACTTGACGGAAGGTCTCGACACATGACGATCGCCGCGCCGACCGCGCCCGACGACCACTTCACGATCATCTCGTCGGACTGCCACGCGGGTGCCTCGCACGCCACGTACCGCGAGTACCTCGACTCCGCGTACCTCGAGGACTTCGACGCCTGGCGCAACAAGTACAAGAACCCGTACAAGGACCTCGCCCCCGGCGACAACCGGCGGCTCCGCAACTGGGACAGCGAGATGCGCAACTCCCAGCAGGAGGCCGACGGGATCGTCGGCGAAGTCGTGTTCCCGAACACGGTGCCGCCGTTCTTCCCGAGCTTCGTGCTGTTCGCGCCGCCGCCTCCGCCGGAGGAGTACGACCACCGCCTCGCAGGGATCCGCGCGCACAACCGGTGGCTGAAGGCCTGGTGCGCGGAGTTTCCCGAGCGCCGCGCCGGTGTCGGTCAGATCTTCCTCAACGACATCGACGACGCGATCGAGGACGCGATCTGGATCAAGGAGAACGGTCTGCGCGGCGGCGTCCTCCTGCCCGCGATCCCGCCCGACGTGAAGTGGGTGAAGCCGCTCTACGACCCCGCGTACGACCGTCTCTGGAAGGTGCTCGAAGACCTCGAGATCCCGGTCAACGCGCACGGCGGCACCGGCGTGCCCGACTACGGCAAGTACCCCGTGTCGATGTTGCTCTACATCATGGAAGCGGGCTTCTACTCGCAGCGCCCGTTCGTGCAGCTCGTGCTGTCGGGTGTGTTCGACCGCTTCCCGCGCCTGAAGTTCGTGATGACCGAGAACGGCTGCGCGTGGTTGCCCGGGCTGCTCGCGCACCTCGACGCGATGCTGAAGTCGATTCGCGGCGGTGGCTCCGTCGGTGAGATCCGCTACACCGACGAAGAGCGCACCGGTCAGCTCCTCGGTACCGAGGCGTTCCACCAGAGCTGCTGGATGGGTGTGAGCCAGCCCGGTATGGCCGACGCGCGGGCGATGGAGTTCGTCGGTCAGGACCGCTTCATGTGGGGCAGCGACTACCCGCACGACGAGGGCACGTTCCCGCACTCGCGCGAGGCCATCCGTTCACGCTTCTACCAGCTCGCCCCCGACGTGAAGCACAAGATCCTCGCCACGAACGCGGCGGAGCTCTACGACTTCGACCTCGACGCGCTCGTCGGACTCGCCGCCGAAGTCGGCCCGACGGTCGCCGAGCTCGCGGAGCCGCTGCGCACCATGCCGGAGAACCCGAGCCAGGGTCTCGCGCGCGGCTACGTCGCGGGGGACGAGAAGGGGATGTCCGCCGACATGGACTCGGCCGCGCTGTAGGCGACGGGTTGTCCTGACCCGCGTCGTCCTCGTTCGCGGAAGGGGCGGGCGCGCACTCTCGACGCGGTCGCCGTCGCGAGTTCGGTCGCGCCGCGACCGTGACGGTCGGCGGTGATCGGACTCTCGCACAGTTCACAACTTCCTCGGGGCTGACGCTGATGTGCGGTGGCGATGCTGTCCGCACATCGAAAGGACAGCCTCATGGATTCGAACGAAGCCCCGAACGAAGCCAGTGTGAACGAAGTCAGTGCGAACGAAGCCGGCGCCGACGAAGCCAGCGCCGACGAAGTCAGCGCGAACGACGGCACGACCGCGGATGCGCCGCCCCCGTCGACGGCGCGCTCGCGCTCGCTCGGCGCGTCCGGCGCCTTCGCCGCGGTGGTCGCAGTCCTGGTGTTCGTCGCGTCGGGTACCGGCTATCTGGTCGGCCGGCGCAAGCCGACGAGCGCGACGAGCGCGAGTGGCTCGTCGTCGGTTGCCGTCCCCGCGTTCAACAACACGAACGGCGGCGGTTCATCGTTCGGAGGCAACTTCGGCGGGTTCGGGTCTGCGACCGGAACCGGGTCCTCGAGCACTTCGAGCTCGGGTTCGTCGAGCACGGCATCGGCGGCCGCGGCGAAGGTTGCGTCGAAGGTCGACCCCGCGATCGTCGACGTCACCTCGACGCTCGCCGACGGCGAAGCGCTGGGGACGGGCATGGTCATCACGTCCGACGGCGAGATCCTCACGAACTATCACGTCATCTCCGGCGCGACGAGCGTCCATGTGCAGCTCGTCACCACCGGCAAGTCGTACTCGGCCACGGTGGTCGGATACGACGCGTCGCGCGACGTCGCACTGTTGAAGGTCGCCGACGTGTCGGGACTCACCACGATCACGACGAGCGGCGCCTCCGATGTCGGCACCGGACAGAGCATCGTCGTGATCGGGAACGCGTACGGCCAGGGCGGTACGCCGTCGGTCGTCGAGGGCGCGGTCACGGCGACGAACCGGACGATCACCGCGTCCGACGAGACCGGCTACGACGCCGAGACGTTGAATGGTCTCATCGAGATGTCCGCGCCCGCGGTGTCGGGTGACTCCGGCGGCGCGGTGGCCGACACGAGTGGTCGCGTCGTGGCGATGACCACGGCTGCGTGGGCCGGCAACGGCACGGTGTCGTACAGCACGTCCGGCGAGGCGTACGCGATCCCGATCGAGAGCGCGCTCTCGGTCGTGCACGAGATCGAGGCCGGAAACACGAGCTCCACCGTCCACCTCGGCGAGCACGGAATTCTCGGCGTCGGCGTGCAGACCGGAAACGGCGGCGGCGCATACGTCGCCGAGGTCGAGTCGGGTTCGGCTGCCGCGGAGGCCGGCATCACCGCGGGCGACACGATCACCGCGCTGAACGGCACGGATGTCGGTTCGGTCAGCGCGTTGAACGTCGCGATGGACGCGACGCACGTCGGTGATCACGTCACCGTGCAGTGGCAGGACGCGAACGGCGTCAGCCACCACGCGACGGTCGCGCTCACCGACGGCGTCGCCTGATCGAGCTCGCTCAGCAGACTCCCGGCGCCGCGGGGATCGACTGGCAGTTCGCCGTGGCGGCGTTGCCGTCACCGCCGAGCACCGACGACGACCGTCCCGAGGCTTTGTTCTGCTGTCCGGCAACGAAGCTCGAATGCCCGGAGGCCGTGTTCTTGGTTCCGACCACGGACGCGTACGGACCGGTCGTTTGATCGGAGTAGCCGCCGACAATCGTGCCGAAACTCGTCCACCCGTTGGCGGAACCGACGATCAGGTTGTTCGAACCGGTCTGCCGGCGCCCGCCCGGGTTCTCGCCGTAGCCCACGATGAGATTGCCCTCACCGTTGACGGGTCCGCCGGTCGAACCCGACCCCGAGAGGATCTGCACGTTCACCGCCGAGAACTGCACGGTGGGCTTCCCACCGACGCCCGAAGACACGAACGTGGGCGCGAGCACGGGCGTCGACCCGGCGCCGCACGACGGCGTCGCTGCGGTCCCGCCCGAGAGGACGGGTTGCCCCACGGCCGAGGGCACGCACTCCCATCCGGGCGTCACCGACAGGGCGCGCGACGCTCCGTGAGCAGCGGCGGCCGCGGGGTTCAGCCGACCCGCAACGAAGGACCCGAACACCGCGGCGCCCACCAGCGCGACGACGAACACCTTGGCACTTGGCTTGCGCATGTCTTCCTCCATGAATGACGAAGCGCGGCGCGTGACACTGCCCCGACCGACACGCCTGATTGCCGCGGGATTGTAGAGACCGTCCGTCGTGCGCGCGGTGCTCGTCGCCGGTCGTCGGCGGACTACTCCGCGGTGCGTTCGCGGTACGCGACGACGTCGAACGGCCAATCACTGCGGAGCCAAGAGCTCACCGCGTCGTAGAGCGGTCGATCGAGCTCGCTTCGGTCGGCACGAACCCATGACTGCACCGCGGCGTCGACGCGTTCGTCCTTCGAGGGATAGATGTAGAGACATCCGATCACCGCGTCGTCGGCATCGAGGACGGTGTAGGTGAAGCCTCGACGAAGTCGGAAATCGTCGGCGTGCCGCTCGAGATCTCCCAGATTCTCCGAGGGTGACATCGGACGCGGCCACGAGCCCTTGCGGAATCCCGGCGTGGCCCGGATGTGGTCGATGCTCGATGTCCACGCCGCGTAGTCGGCGTCGTTGTGTTGCGGGCCGAGCGGAACCAGATGGAGATGATCACCGAAGTGCGCCTCGGTCGGAACCGCGAACTCCGGTGGGACGAAAGCATTCGACGACATGGAGAGCACAGCTTGCCTGCTCTGCCCGCGTCGCTACGACATCATGCGGTCACGCCCCGCTGCCGACGAACGACCGGCTCGCGCGCGCGAGCTCCTGGTGGTGGGAGTGAACCTCCGGTACCGTCGCAGACGATCGCACGTTGTGCGCTCGGACACCGTCCCGGTCGAGCGGGGATGTGGCTCTCAGTCGTCTCGACGTGAGGAGCCACGGTGGGGGTTCTCGGAGGGCGCCGGCGGCGCGCGTCCTCGCGGAGAACGCCGGCCTCCGTCTCTGATCACCGTCGTCGTGGTGATCCCGATCGCGTCGGCACTGCGACGCCGCATGCGCGCGCCGAGCCCGCCGTCGACCGCGATGTACGCGATGTAGAGGAGCGAGCATGACGTTGTCGTTCGAGAAGCAGAGCCCGACGGGCAAGTCACAGGCGACGGTCGGTCGAGAGATCAAGATCGCCCGTGTCGATCTCATCCGCTGGGCAGGCGTGTCGGCCCTGCTCGCCGGAGTCTGCTACGTGCTGGTCGGGATCTTCCATCCGCCGAACGTCGTCGCGGCCGTCACCAGTACCCGTTGGGCGGTCGTGCACGTTCTCGCCTGCGCCATGTGCTTCTTCGGAGTACTCGGCCTGGCGGGTCTCTACGCCCGGCAAGCCGAACGAACGGGCGGGCTCGGTCTCGTCGGCTACGTCGCGTTGAACCTCTGGCTCATGATCATCATGGGCTTCAGCTTCGTCGAAGCCTTCATCCTGCCCCGTGTCGCGACCACGCAGCCGGCGTTCGTGCAGAGCTGGATGGCAATGTTCAACGGTGGCGGGAGCAAGATCAACCTCGCCGCCCTGCCGACATTGTGGACGCTGTCGGGACCCGTCTACATCGTCGGCGGCCTGCTGTTCGGTATCGCGACGTTCCGCGCCGGCATCCTCCCTCGCTGGGGAGGCGCGCTGCTCGCGGTTGGGACCGCGTTGTCGCCCGTGGCCGCGTTGCTGCCTCGCGCGTCTCAACCGAAAATCGCGATACCGGTGGGATTGGCTCTCGCGTGGCTGGGTTACGCGTTGTGGTCCGAACCGCGAGCGCCGGAGTCTCAGCCCTCGGAGTCACACACCGGCGCAGCCCTCTGATCACCGCGGGCCCAGCGGCGCTCACGTGCGGTCGTGGTGCAACAGGTCGCTGTCATCGAGAAGTGCAGGAGCCGCAAGGCCCGTTCCTTGCCTCGTCGCAGGCTCGATCCGTCGGAGGATCACCCAACACCATGACGCCAGGGCCAACGTCCCGCCTTGTCACGGCTAATTGGCGCCGACGACGTTGAAGTCTTGGTCGACGAAGATGTGGTGCGGCCAGTTGACGCCGATGTAGTGCACCTCGTACTCGCCGTTGCTCAGCTTCACAACCCGGTCGACGACGCCACCGGGGTAGGCGGACAGGGCGGCTTCCGTCGCCTTGTTCGCTGTGGTTCCGCTGACGATCGTCCCCGACCCCTCGGTGTAACCCGCGGGGATCCGACCGACCTGCTTTGACGTGGTCGTCGCGCCGCGCTGGAACGGGATGACCCCTGCCGAAGTGGAAGCGGCCGCTCCACCACCGTTCGTCGGTTCGACGGCGACCTGTGTCGCCGCAATGGTTGTTCCGCTGGTCGTCCCGAGCACAACGACGCTTTCGCCCGTCGCAACGGCGTCCGCCGCCGTTGAAGTCGTCCCGTTCTGATATGTCGTCTGGGATGCCTCGTTCACCGTGACCTTCTGACCGGCGGATGTCGTCATGGTGAAGCCCGACGCGGTCACGGTGTCGACGGTGCCGGATGCTCCGCCGGCGGCCGGTCCAGACCGAGCGTTGGATGCCCGGCCACCCGCCGGGGTCGCGGACGACGTCGCGGTTGTCGAGGGAGCCGTTGCATTCGCCGAAGAGGACGTGGCGCAACCGGCGAGCAGCGCGACCACGGCACACATCGACGCAGCGGCGATCCATCCGCGCCTTGGGTTCGACAACGGTCGCCGCGGCCGAGGCGTGGCGACCGCCTCGTGAGAACTGGTCCGTTCGAGATCGTTCATGGTGGATTTCTTCCTACTCGTGCAACTCTGAGACTGTGAGCCCCAGGGATGTGAGGACTCTGAGCGCGGCCTGTGACTCTTCCGACCGCGAGTGGCGACGTGTGATGTGGCGTTCGCTCTGCCGGCGGTCACGCTGTCGTCGGAAGGATCCTCGAACCGCCGGGTGATGGTTTCGGCTCCCATGACCTCCCCGCGGCGGCATATGTCATCGGCGGAGCGTCGGCACGAGTCTCCGACATGACTGCTGCGACATCCTCCGCCGTCGGGGCCAGAGCGCGGAGCGCGTGGTTGAGACGGGCGCCTGAAATGGCGCGTGCCACAGTGAGAGCCGCGCGCACGGCGGCCACCGTGACGACGACAAACAGGAAGACACGCATGGTCGACCTCAACATCCGATTCGAGGTTGTCCTCGGACTATCCGAGACCTGTGACCAAGAATGCGCCGGGCCACCGACCGTTTCATCACGCGTTCGCGCAGTTCTGCGTCACGGTTGCGTACCCGACGTCGGGTCGGCCGTCTGCTCGATGAACCTGCCGCGCGAGCCTGTGATCTGGAACTACGGCGCGGGCGTTCCGACCCGAAGCCCGACCTCGGCTTCAGTCCTTCGCGGGGCCGTCGCGCGTCAGAGACCCTTCAGCACTCTCGCGAAACTTGGCCGGGTTGGCGCGGGATGGCCAACCGTCCGCTGAATGCCCGCTTCGAAAATATCAATGAAACCGGGCACTATCGCAAGAGCGGGTGACGGGAATCGAACCCGCATGACCAGCTTGGAAGGCTGGGGCTCTGCCATTGAGCTACACCCGCGGCAGGGCAGCGTAACCCGCGGTGCTCGTGTCTCCGCCGCCGTCGGTGTGCGCGCGAGATCTTGGAAACCCCGTCAAGTCACCGTGAACTTGGCGGTCGTCGCCGTTCCGCCGGGCGTGCGGACACTGATCTTCCCGGTCGTCGCGCCCGCGGGCACCTTCGTCGTGATCGTCGTGGCCGAGTCGGTCTGTATCAACGCGGTGACACCGTTGAACGTGACGCTCGACGCGTTCTCGAGGTCGTGTCCGGAGATCGTCACCGGAGTGCCGACGCGGCCCGAATGCGGAGCGAAGCTCGTGATGCTCGGCGGCGGGATCACCGTGAAGGCGGTCGGGCTCGTCGCGACACCGCCCGCGGTGGTGACCGTGATCGTCCCCGTGCTCGCGCCCGCGGGCACCTTCGTCGTGATCGTCGTGGCCGAATCGGTCGTGATCGTCGCGGCGACGCCGTGGAACTTCACCGCGGTCGCGTGCGCGAGGTTCAATCCCGTGATCGTGACCGCGGCTCCGACCGCGCCGCTCGCGGGCTTGACGTTCGCGATGCACGGCACGCCCGCGGCGACGATGCAGTACGTGATCGACCGGACGATCGTGTCGGAGCTGGTCGAGAGCTTCGCGGTGTAGGGGCCGCTCGTCGCCGGGTTCTTCAGCCCGACGAGCTTGACGGTGACCGTCGCGCCCGCGGCGACGGTCGTGCCGCTGTACACCTCGCACACCACGACCGTCGCGTGGTCGACCTGGCAGCCGCCGGTCTGTGTGGAGCCGTGAAAGATCCCGCTGGCCGGCGCCAAACCGGTCACGCCCGTGCCCGCCGGGAGCGCGACCGTCACGGTGCTGCCCGTCGTGCCGGCGAGCCCGGTCGTCGCCTTGAACGACTCGACGTACGTGACGTTCGAGGCCTTCGTCACCGTCGAGCTCGGGGCGACGCTCGCGGTCGTGATGCCCGAGATCGCGGTGACCGTGTAGCTCGGCGACGTGATCGCTGTGTCGTCGGATGTCGTGCTGACCGTGAGCTTGTACGCCTTCGCGGTCGTCGGGTTGGTCACGCCGTTGAGGTCGGCCGTGATCGAGTCGCCGGCCGCGGTCGTCGCGCCGGCGTAGATGTAGCACTGGACGACGGGCTTCGTGGTGTCGGGAACGAGGCAGCCGCCGACCTGCGTCGCGCCGTCGATCACGGCGCCGTCGAGGAAGTCGGCGATCGACGTGCCCGACGGCAGGGTGATGTTGATGAGGCTGCCGGTGTCGCCGGCCATCCCGCCCGTCGCCGACGCCTTGAACGCGACCGCGTACGTCGTGAGCGCCTTCGCCGACGACGACGGCGCTGCGATCGCGACCGTGAGGTTCGCGAGGTCGTGCGCCGCGACCACGCTGTAGCTCGGTGACGTGATCGTCGTCGGGTCCGACGTGGTACTGACCGTGAGCTTGTACGTCGTCTTGGGTGCGGTCGGATTGGTGATGCCGTTGAGGACGGTCGTGAGGGTGTCGCCCGCGGCGGTCGTCGCGCCGCTGTAGACGTAGCAGTCGACGACGGGCTTCGTGGTGTCGGGAACGAGGCATCCGCCGACCTGCGTCGCGCCGTCGAGAATCGCGCCGCCGTGGAACGCGGCGACCGTGGTGCCGGGCGGCAGCGTGATCGCGATGATGCTGCCCGTGTCGCCGGCCATCCCGCCCGTCGCCGAAGTCTTGAACGTGGCGCGGTAGGTCGTGAGCGCGCCGGCCGCGGTCGTCGGCGCCGCGTTCGTGGCCGTGAGATTCGACAGGGCGTGTGCGGCGACGACGGTGTACGCGGGCGACGTGACCTTCGTCGTGTCGGACGTGGTGCTGACGGTGAGCTTGTACGTCGTCTTGGGCGCGGTCGGATTCGTGACGCCGTTCATATCCAGGGTGATGCTGTCGCCCCCGGGCACGTTCGAACCGCTGTAGACGTAACAGCTGACGACCGTCGGAGCGTCGACGAGGCAGCCCCCGAGTTGTGTCGTACCGTCGAGGAGCGCGCCGCCGTGGAAGCCGGTGAGCGACGTGCCGGCGGGCAACGTCACCGTGATGGTGTCGCCCGCGTCGCCCGACAGGCCGCCGGACGCCGACGTCTTCAAGTGCACCGCGTACGTCGTGAGCGCGCCGGCCGCGGCGCTCGGGTGCGAGATCGTGACCGTCAGAGCAGAGACCGCGGAGCTCGCGGCGGCGCTCGCCGCGGCGACCGGCGCGATCACCACCGCGATGGTGCTGAGGCTCGCGAGTGTCGTCCAGAACATCAGCCGACCCGATCGACGCGTCCGTGTGCTCATCGTCCGTCCTTGCTGGAGCCCACCGTGTCGGAGAAACGACGAAGCGTCTTGCGCGGACGTGCACTTGTCAAGCGCGCGGCGCAGTTCACGGTGACCTGATCACGCGTTTGGTCAGGCGGGCGCCGGGCGCGGCATATTTCCGCACATGAGCTTCACGCCCTACGACCGTCCGGTGCGCGCTGCGTTCATCGGGCTCGGTCGCATCTACGACCTGAACGTGCGCGCCTACCTCGACAACCCGGACGTCGAGGTGGTCGCGCTCGTCGACCCGAGCGAGGAGCGGCGCTCGCAGCGGCAGGCCGACTGGACCGCGGCGCGCACGTTCGCATCGGTCGCCGAGCTGATCGCAAGTGGTCTCGAGGTCGACGCGGTCGAATGCCTGCTCCCGATCCCGCTGCACGTCGACGGCGTGATCGAGCTGCTCGACGCGGGCTGGCACGTCAACCTGCAGAAGCCGATGTGCAACGACCTCGCGAGCGCGCAGCGCATGCTCGACGCGGCCGCCTCCAACGACCGCGTGCTGCGCGTGATGGAGAACTACCTCTTCTACGAGCCGCTGCGGAAGCTGAAGGCAACGGTCGAGTCGGGCGAGCTCGGCACCGTGAGCGGCTACCACATGAAGATGGTCGGCAGCGGCCGCGGCGGCTGGGACGTGCCGATGAGCAGCTACGAGTGGCAGGTCCGCCAGATGCGTGACGGGCGCGGGGTCCTCGTGTTCGACGACGGCTGGCACAAGCTTGCGACCGCGCTGTGGCTCTTCGGTCCGCTGCGCGAGGTGCGCGCGTGGATCGGCGCGACGGAAGTGGTGCCCGGATTCGCGATCGACGCGCCGACGACGATCCTGTGGGAGCACGCGAACGGCGTGCGCGGCGTGTGGGACATCACGATCGCAACCGACATGTACCTGCGCTCCGACTACTACACGAACGACGAGCGTTGGGAGGTGACGGGTCGGCAGGGATACGCGCGCGTCAACCGTTGCACCGGCCGCGGCATCCAGCAGCCGAGCCTCGACGTCTATGCCGACGGTGAGATGCGCTCGTACCACGCGCTCGACGACGACTGGGCGAGCAGCTTCCGCGATTCAGGTCGTCACTGGCTCCGGTGGTTGCACACCGGCGAGGGTCCGTTGCTGTGGGGTGGTGCGGAGGCGGTCGACGTGTTGCGCTTCGCGCTCGCGGCGTACGCGAGCAGCGAAGCCGGCGGCACGGGAGTCGATCCCGCGTCGCTGCGCTGAGCCGACGCGCGATCCGAGCTCGCGCGCGTCGTGCGACCGGTCGCCGTTCGGCCGACTGGTACGTGCCCGCGGCCTGGTACGCGCGATTCGCGCGTGTGGCGAGGGAACGGCATACCAGGAAGAGGTGCGAGGCCGGTGTGCCGACTCTCGGCGCGCCGGCTCAGGCGTTCGCCGGCGTCAGCCGACGGAACTGCTCGATCCGGAAGCCCCATTCGTCGTCCATCGCGTGATCGTTCGGATCGACGTTCACCGACATCGGGAAGCCGTACCGGTTGTCGTACTGCACGGTCACGCCGTCGGCCACGTGCATCTCGTGCCGCGCCGCCGAGAACACGTCGTCGACCGTCGGCTTTTTCGCGCGCGGATAGAGCTCGTGCAGCACCTCGGTGTGCGTGACGCGCCCCGCGTGCACGGTCACACGCACGCGATCGCAACAGGCCATGCCGCCTTCCTCGTAGACGTACGAGTAGTCGACGAGGTGTTGCGACCGCCACGTCGCCTGGTGCGCATCGAGCGTGTGACAACCAGGGCATCGCGAGACCGCGTGACCGACGTACCAACCGCCCGCGCCGACGAGCGCGGCGACGACGACGACCAACGAGATTCGACGCATGTGCACTCGGACGACGCGCCCCACCGGTTGGTTCCATGGAAGCGCACCTTCTCGCACTCGCTTGCTGCGGTTCCAGACACGCTCAGACGGGCGACCTCTGCTTCGCGTCGCCTCGCCGCCACCGCGCTCAGGCTCGACGATCGAGACAACCCCTGGGCTCGGGGCTCGAAGCGGTGCGACTCTGAGCCAGAGGGGGCGCCGCCTCCGCAACTCAGGTGAGCGCGGGTGCGAGGTAGCCGCCGTCCGCGTCGAGGAGGCCGGTGAGCAGCCGGTCCGGGCGCCAGTCTTCGAACCGGTCTTCGGTCCGGGCGCGGGCGAGCCAGATTTCGAGGTCGCGGAGCTGGTCGAGCACCGCCGCGCCGTGGAGCAGCGCGCGACCGTGCACTGGATCCCCGTCGCGAGCTGCGATCGCGAACGCGACACCGACGGCATCCGGGTCGGTGCTGTGTCCGTCCTCGGACACGAGGGCCTCGCACACCAGCCGACACAGGTCGATCTCGACCGGGCCGAGCACGGCGAACTCGAAGTCGAGGAGCGCGACGACCTCGCCGTCCCACAGGGCGTTCATCAGCGCGAGGTCGCCGTGGTTGACGACCTGCTCGACGACCGGCGCGGCTCGGTAGTAGGCGCCGATGATCTCGTGGAGCCGCGACCGCTGCACGTCGGTCAGACCCAACGCAGCACTGACGCGAACGGCCGCGGCCGTGGCGTCATCCGGCGTTGGTATGAAGCCCGATTCCGATCCGACGAGCAGACGGAGCGAGGGGGTCGCGTCGTGCACGACCCGTACGCGTGCCCACAGCTGGCGGATGGCTCGTCGCCGCTCCTCGAGTGTCAGCGTGGACCACTCCTCGTGCAGGTTCTGGCCGTGGACCTCCTCGGTGACGATCCAGTCGTGACCCCCGGTCGTGCCCGCCCCGAGGATCCTCGGGTGTCCGACTTCGGGCGGGAGAGCTCGCACGAGTGCGACCTCGGCGGCCATGGCGTCGACGAGTGGCGTGTTCGCAATCCGTATGGCCAGGCCGCCCCCGACCCAGGTCGCGTTCGACATCCCGAGAGCCCGACGCATCCGGTTCAGATCGCCGCCGTGCTGCGCGACGACTTGTGCGGCCAAGGACCGGACGACGGCAGCCTCGGTCGGGTCGCGGTGCTCGTCGAGCCAGTGTGTCTCCGTCTCGGGCTCTTTCATCGCTCGGACAACGAGCCGCCGGAGACGACGTGCCCGCGGGCGTCGCCCATCGACGTCGTCACGGCCAGGACCGTAATGGGCGGCCGCGGTTCAGATCGATGGGATACCTACAGCCGGTAAAAGGCGCGAGCCGGTCTGCACGCGTCCCCGATTGAACGCTCGCCCTCAACCTGACGCCGCGTGCTGCCATCCCCTATCCGCGGCAAGCGGCCACACCGAGCGACCCGGATCGCCGGATCACGGCGCCACCGCGCCGCGCCGGATCTGCCGCGCGGATGTCGCGGACGTGCTCGCCTGGGCCGAGCAAAATGCAACCGACGACGAGACGTTCACGCGGTTCGCGTTGGTTGACTCGCACGGTGAACGAGGCCTCGTGCATCTAGCCGGGGTGGATCCGACCGCTGCCGACAGTGCATAACTGCCGATGGCTTCGGGCGCGAGTTCGTCGTCTGGTCGTCTCTACCGATGGACGATCGCGTCTCTGCCGTCATACGCCGATGCGAGGCGTCTGGTCGCGTCGATCGCGAGTTGAAGAGGGCAAGCGGGCATGCGTGGTGCAGCACTTCGCATCGCGTCCCGATCGTCTGATCGAGATCCCCGATGGCGCGGTGCTCCGCGTTCCCGCGCCGCAGGGACGGTGGGTTCACCTCGAAGCGGCGCACGAAAAAGGGGTACTGCGATTGCAGGTTCGGTCGAGAGGTCGCGCGCTACGGTTCGTTCGATGGGGCGGTTGCACTGGACGGCACGGCTCTTCCCATCGTCGGATGGCACGCGGGACGCGCCGATCACGCGTCGCGGCCGGCTGATCTTCCGGGTGTCGCTCGTGGGAGTGGCGACGCTGTTCGTCGTGCTTTTCGTCGTCTCCGTGCGCTGATCCGCGGCAGACGAGAGCACACCTACCTGCCGTTCCGTGCGCCGACCGCAGCGCTCGCGGGCTTCCGACGGATGCTGCGCGATCAGGGAGCGCCGCGCCCCGAAGAGAAACGCGCGACGCCCGGCGCCGTTGGTGTGCTTTCGAGCCGACGGCATTGGCGGTGCGAGGCTGGTGTCGTGGCGATCAGGGCACGCGCGACCGCGCCTCAGGTGCCAGTGGTCGTGGCCGGCGAGGACTTCCGGTCCGACTACGCAGACGGCTTCATTGTCGAGCGCGTGAGCGCGCGACCGCCGGAAGCCTGGGCGCGGCAGACGCTCGAGCAAGGTCCGGCTGCACTGCGGTGGTTCGTCACGTTCGGCTGGCGCTATGTCCTCGGGCTTCACCTGGCGCGCGGCAGGTCGGCGGATCATGTTGCAGGTTGGCGCGTCGTGCGAAGCGACGCCGATGTTGTCGTCCTCGCCGTCGACTCCGGAATGCTCGGTCGCTGTCGGCTCACGTTCACCGCCGGTGAGTCGTCGGCGACAGCCGGAAGCAACCTCGAGTTCACCCGACCCGGCGCCCGAGCGATCTGGAGCGTCGCCGGACTCCTGCACCGACGCATTCTCCCGAGCCTGTTCGGCCACGCAGCCCGGAGCGCGTAGCTACCGATCTGCGGTTGCGAGTGGCTTTCGTTCAGGAGCGTGCTGTCGATTCGTCGAGTCGCGCTTGGAGCGGTTCGCGCCACTGCTCCGCGAGTGCGTCGTGCTCGGCGAGCGCCTCGGTCCGTGCGCGGTGGTCGAGGTGGCGGTCGCCCATCGCAAGGTGTGCGTCCTCCACGGTGAGACCGGCGGGATCGCGATGTGAGATCTCGATCGCCGATCCCGCGACGACCTCGCCGGGCTGCACCACGCGCAGATACCAGCCGGTGCGGCCCGACGTCCGCATCCGTTGTTGTACGTCGCGGCGTCGGCGATGGAGCGCGAGCTTGAAGCACGGCCAGCGGGGCTGACTGACTTGGAGGAACGCGTCGCCCCACTTCCACACGTCGCCGATGCGCACGTCGACTTCGACGACCCCGAGCGTCGAGAGGTTCTCGCCGAATGCCGCGGCACCGAGCGGGCCGCCCAGCTCCTCCGTCCACCCCGCGAGATGCTCGCTCGGATAGGCGTACACCGCCTTGTCGGGACCACCGTGTACCGCCAGGTCGGCCTGCGCGTCGCCCGCGAGGTTCCCGGACGAAAGCCACAATGCGGTCCCGAACGGCACCGCTCGTTTCGCGATCGAGCTGTAGACCCGCTCGCCGTCCGGCCCACTGAACAGGACCTCGGGCGTCCCGACGTTCACTGCGACGACCTCGATCATCGGGCGCCGCAACCCGTCGATCGACGCCGCCATTCCCCGACCGGTCGCCGATCAACGGCGGGCGCTACCGCGTGGGCGCTCGATCCGGCAATCTGTGCGCGTGAGCCGTGGCGACGATGGCGCGCGCCGGTCTTCGGTCCGGATCTCCACGAGCGAGGAGCTCGCCGCGGCGACGCACTCGTGAGCCACGCGGTCGTCTCGACGTCGACGCGGTCTCGACCCTGCCGTCGCACCAGAACCAGGGCTACGGCGGCGCGACCATGCAACGCCTCGCCGAGACGATCGGCGACTACGAGATCGGATGCCTACAGACCGACCGAACGTCGTTCTACGCGCACCTCGGATGGGAAGAGTGGCGCGGGCCACTCGCCGGGCGCAGCGACGACGGAGTGATCCCGACGCCGGACCAACGCGGCGTCATGGTCCTCCGGCTTGCGAACACACCTCCGGTCGACCTCGACGCCGCGTTGACCATCGAGTGTCAACCGGAACGCATCTGGGAGTGACGCTTCGAGACGCGACGGCGGCCGTCTCCGCGTCCAATCGGGCAACCTGGAGCGGTGCAGACGGAAGCGATCACCCGCGCGATGCGTGCGGCGGTGTCGATCGCCGCAGAGCTGAAGCTGGCGGTCGACGACGCGCATGTCGTGCACAACTCGAACAACCTCGCGCTCCGTCTTCGACCGTGCGACGTCTTCGCGCGCGTCGCGCACATCGGGCAAGAGGTCGCCCGGTTCGAGATCGATCTCGCGCAACGGCTCGCCGAGGCCGAATGCCCCGTGGCGGGGCTCGAGCCCCGCGTGCCGCCACGGGTCTATGAGCGCGACGGCTTCGCGATCACGTTCTGGACCTACTACGAAACGGTGGAATCGCGAACCGTCTCACCGGGCGACTACGCGAGCTCGCTCGAGCGTCTGCATGCCGGGATGCGCACGCTCGCTGTGGAAGCCCCGCATTTCACCGACCGAGTCGCGGAAGCACAACACCTTGTCGCGCAACGCGACCTCACGCCCTCGCTCATCGACCCCGACCGCGATCTCCTCGGCCGCGCGTTGCGAAGCGCGACACGCGCGATCGGTCAGCGCAGCGCGAGAGAGCAACTGCTCCACGGCGAACCGCACCCCGGCAACGTGCTGAACACGAAGAACGGGCTGCGCTTCATCGATCTCGAGACGTGCTGTCGCGGACCGGTCGAGTTCGACCTCGCGCACGTTCCCGAAGCCGTCGTCGATCGGTATGCGGGCGCCGACCGAGAACTGCTCGCCGACTGTCGGCTTCTCGTCCTCGCGATGGTTGCCGCCTGGCGTTGCGACCGAACCGACCAGTTCCCGGACGGAGAACGAGCGCGGCGCGCGCTTCTCGGCGCGCTCCGCGAGGGTCCGCCGTGGCCCGCACTCGACGTCGTGATGCGTCCGCCCGACGATTCGTAGCGACTCGACGCGTCAGCCGGCGGCGTCACAACTCGGAGGGGGCGCGCCGGAGTCGGGACGGAATCCGACCGCGCCGTTCGGGCTGATGAAGCCGGCCCCCGACGCCCCGCCGAGTCGCATCCACACGTTCATGTCGGGCACCCGACGATCGGGTGGAAGCTCCGAGTCCCACCGCCGCCCGTCGAACACGATGACTCCGTCGCAGGTTCCGGGGAGCGTGTAGGCGTAGTACCGGCCGACGACGACTCCCGTTCCGCAGGGCGGCGCCGTCTCCGCGCCGGTGCATTCGCCGTTCGGCCCGAGCCCGTTCCCCGGGGGCGGGATCGGACCGCAGAAGCTGCCGTTCATCGTCGGGGTGGTCGGGTGCGGCGGACACGGAACCGGCGGCGGCGCGGGATACGACCGCGGGCAGTCGAGCGCGGCGCGACCGCACCGCGCGGTCGTCGTCGTGGTCGCGGTCGCGGTCGTCGATGTCGTTTCCGCGAGGACTTTCGGCGCCGTCGATCGCGTCGCCGCGTGAACCGCCGCGACGGGTGCGGTTCCGGCGCCGCACGCGCCGAGCAGCATCGAGAGACCGACGATCACGGTGGAGGCTGCTGCGCGTCTCACATGCTCTCCGACGCAGATCGGCGACGATGCGTTCGCGGACAATGGTCGGGGTGGCGGGACTCGAACCCGCGACCTCGTGCTCCCAAAGCACGTGCGCTAGCCAACTGCGCTACACCCCGGCCGACGAATCCTATTTTCCTCCGAGGGAGCCGCGATCTCGGCGCCGGTAGCATCCATCCGGTGGCGGCGGGCGAAGGGGCGGCGGGGATCGCGCGCGTGTCGGCGTTGGACGGCGCGCGTGGGCTGGCGGTCGCGGGTGTCGTGCTGTTCCACGGCGGCCACCTGGTCGGCGGTTACCTCGGCGTCGACTTCTTCTTCACGCTGTCCGGTTTCCTGATCACGTCGCTCCTGCTCGCCGAGTCGGCGCACACCGGCCGCGTCCGGATGCGCGCGTTCTGGGCCCGCCGGGCCCGCCGGCTGCTGCCGGCGCTCGCGGTGTTGATCGTCGGCGTCGCCGTGTACGCCGTGGTCTGGGCGAAGCCAACGGAGCTTGCGCAGATCCGGGGCGACGCGCTCGCCACGCTCGGCTACGTCGCGAACTGGCACGACGTCTTCGCGCACACGAGCTACTTCGCGCTCTTCAACGCGCCGTCGCCGCTCGACCACACGTGGAGCCTGGCGATCGAGGAGCAGTTCTACATTCTGTGGCCGCTCGTGTTCGTCGGCCTGCTCCTGCGGTTCCGGCGCAACGCGCCGAAGGCCGTGCTGGTGACCGCGCTCGCGCTCGCCGCGATCTCGAGCGTGCTGATGGTCGCGCTGTACCACCGCACGAACTCGAACCGCGTGTACTACGGCACCGACACGCGCGCGGCGGCGATCCTCCTGGGTGTCGCGCTCGCGGCCACGCTCAGCGTCTACGGCCCGGTCGCGACCCGCCGCGCGCGCATCGCGCTCGAGGTCGCCGGCGTCGCGGCCGCGATCTTCCTCGCGATCGCGTGGGCGACGCTGCACGGCGAGTCGTCGAACCTCTACCGAGGCGGCTTTCTTGCCTGCGGTCTCGCGGCGACCGTGGTGATCGCAGCGGCGGTGCATCCCGAACGCGGTCCGCTCGCGCGCGTGCTGTCGTTCGGTCCGCTCTGCGCGCTCGGGCTGATCAGCTACGGCGTCTACCTCTACCACTGGCCCGTCGACGTGATCCTGAGCTCGCGACGTGCCCACGTCGGTGGTTGGCCGCTGTTCCTCCTGCAGACGGCCGTGACGCTCGCGATCGCCATCGCGTCGTACTGGCTCGTCGAGCAGCCGATCCGCCACGGCGCATTCAGCGCGCGCCAGCTCCGCGCGCTCGTGCCCGTCGTCGCCGTCGCGCTCGTCGCGGCCGTCGTCACCACGACGAGCGGGGCCGAGGCCACGCCGAAGATCGTCGTCTGGACGCCGCAACAGTGGACGTACTTCGCGACGGTCGCGCATCGCGCCGCGCCCGTCGACGCGCAACGCGTGATGGTCGTCGGTGACTCGGTCGCCGACTTCCTGGGGCGCGAGATGGGACACGTCACGCCGACCTCTCCGGTCGCGGTCTTCAACGAAGGCCTCAGCGGGTGCGTCTATCCGTCCGGCGTCGGGTACGAGCAGTTCGACCTCTCCGGCGGGGGCGACCACACCCGCCCGGCCGGCGTCTGCAACGCGAGCTGGCAGTCGAGCGTCGTCGACGCGTTCCGGCCGAACCTGGCGTTCCTCGTCCTTGCCAGTCCCGCGACTCGCGTGACGTACGGCGGCCGCTGGATCCGTCCCTGCAGTGAGCCGTACGACTCGCTGTTCGAGCGCGACGTCATCAGTGAGATCCGCACCCTTGGCAAGGACGGCTCGCGGGTCGCGGTGACGACGACGGCGTATGCCGCCAACGAGTTCGCCGGCACCGACCGCGGCACCGACTGCAACAACCGGCTGCTCGCGCGCGCGGCGCGCGCGACGGGCGCCTCGCTCATCGACCTCTTCCACTACGTCTGCCCCGACGGCACGTGCCGCACGAAGCTGCACGGTGTGACCCTGCGTCCCGACGGCCTGCACTACAGCGGACCCGGCGGTCAGCTCATCGCCCGTTGGCTGCTCGATCAGGCGAAGCCGCCGCGAGCCGAGCGCTCGGCCGTATGGACGCCCCCCGGCCCTGCGACCAGAATTGGGTGATGGCCGATCGTGTGCTGACGCCCGAGAGTCGCTACACGATCGTCTCCGTCGACGGCCACGCGGGCGCCGACATCAACGGCTACAAGCACTATCTCCCGGCGCGGTGGCACGACGAGTTCGACGCGTGGGCCGCGGCGTACGTCAACCCGTTCGCCGATCTGCAGGCACCGACCGCGTATCGCAACTGGGACAGTGATCGCCGGCTCCAGGAGACGGAGTCGCAGGGCGTCGTCGCGGAGGTGCTGTTCCCGAACACGGTGCCGCCGTTCTTCGCGCAAGGAAACCTCGTCGCGCTCGAGCCGACCGTCGACGACTACGAGCGACGCCTCGCGGGCGTGCAGGCGCACAATCGCTGGCTCGCCGACTTCTGCGCGGCCGCGCCCGGTCGGCGCGCGGGCGTCGCGCAGATCTTCCTGAACGATCTCGACGACGCGCTCGCGGAGGTGCGTTGGGCGAAGGAGAACATCGACGTGTGCGGCGGCATCATGCTGCCGTCGGTCGCGCCGAACAGCGCGCTCGCGCCGCTGTGGGATCCCGTCTACGAACCACTGTGGGATCTCTGCGAGGAGCTCGGTGTCGTGTTGAATGTGCACGCGGGCAGCGGGCTCCCGGACTTCGGTGAGCACGAAGCCGCGCGCGCGATCATGCTCATCGAGATCGCGTGGTTCGCGCACCGCGCGGTCTGGCACCTCATCTTCGGCGGTGTGCTCGAGCGCCATCCGAATCTGCGCATCGCGCTCACCGAGCAGGGGACCGGTTGGATCCCGCGCGGCATGGAGACGCTCGACTGGTTCCACCGCCGCATGGTCCACGGCGGCGCGGCCGAGGCCGTGTTCTTCGGCGCGGTCGCGAAGAACATGTCGCTCACACCGAGCGAGTACTTCGCGCGCAACTTCTGGGTCGGCGCGAGCTTCCTGCGCTCGTCGGAGAGCTCGCTGCGCTACGAGGTCGGCGTCGACCGCATCATGTGGGGCGCCGACTACCCGCACTCCGAAGGCAGCTACCCGTACACGACCGAGGCGCTGCGGGTCGCGTTCGCGGCCTGCCCGCCCGAGGAGACGCGGCGGATGGTCGAGACGACGCCCGCGTCGGTCTACCACTTCGATCTCGACCGGCTGCGCGCGATCGGCGACCGCATCGGTCCGACGGTCGGCGACGTGCGGGTGCCGCTCGACCCGATCGACTACCCGGCCGACTCGACGTGCAACGCCTTCGACAAGGACCAGGTCGTCAAGGCCTGGTGACGCGAGCGCCGGGCACGGCGCCCGGCACGCGTCAACCGTTCCAGCGGACCTGGTACTCGTCCTTCCACCACTCCGCGCGCCGGCGTTCCTCGTCGGTGGTGACGAGCGTGACGTCCTGACCGAGGTCGTTCGGCGTGGGTCCGATGCGCGAGGCGATCGGTTGCAACGCGTCGAGGTCGAAGCCGTAGCAACGCGCCGCGGTCGCGCCGAGCATGAGCTGCGCGTCCTCGACGGGCACGTCGCCGAAGTCGCTGCGCAACCGCGCGATCGTGTTCGGCCACGTGCCTTCCGGGTGCGGGTAATCGGTGCCCCACATCGCGACGTCGCACCCGATGGAGTGCCGGCGCCGGATCTCTTCCTTCGACATCGTCGACGCGCCGACGAAGATGTTCTCGCCGAAGTACTCCGACGGCAGCTTCGAGATGATGCCCTTCATCATGGCGGCCATCTTCTTCGTCGTGTGACCGCCGCCGAGGTACTGGTCCCACTTCCACTTCATGTCGGGCACCCAGTACGCGGCGCCTTCCGTGACGACGAACTTCAACCCGGGGAAGCGCTCGAACACCCCGCCGAAGAGCAGGTGCGCGATCGGGCGGTGCGTCCACCACACCACCTCGGCGAGGTAGATGCCGATGAAGTCGTTCATCTCCTCGCGCGGCGCTTCACCGGAGTGCACGTGCACCGGGAGACTCGCGGCCTCGCACGCGGCCCACACCGGGTCGTAGTCGGGATGGTTGTACGGCAGCCGATCGCGCCACATCGTCGGCACCATCACGCCGCGGATACCGGGCGTGCCCGCGAGCCACTCGACCTCCGCGACGGCGCGGGTGATGTCGTGACAGATCGGCACGAGCCCGATGCCGCCGCGCCGCTCCGGGCTGGTCGCGCACAGGTCGACGAGGAAGCGGTTGTGCGCGCGGGCGCCCGCGAACGCGAGCTCGGGATCCTCGATCGTTCCCGCCGAGAGCCCCGCGCCGAACGGCGGTGACTCCATGCCCGTGATCGCGTCGGCGTCGGCGAAGAGCACCTCGGCCGCGACGCCGTCGGCGTCGAGCTCCTTGTCGCGCTGCTCGGCGTCGTACGCGCCGCGCAGTCCCTCTTCGTTCGTCGTCTCCCAGCTCGTGATGTAGTCGTAGTTGAGCTTCATCTGCTGGTCGCGTTGCGCGTGCCGTTCCGCGAGGTAGTCGTCGAACGCGTCGAAGTAGCGCGCGTCG
Organism: Acidimicrobiia bacterium; assembly: GCA_036271555.1. NCBI lineage: Bacteria > Bacillati > Actinomycetota > Acidimicrobiia > Acidimicrobiia bacterium. Next base: position 17,366 of record DATBAK010000087.1, on the reverse strand, counting down.
AGGAACGGCCGGTACTCCTCGCACGGCAGACCCGCGTGCGCGTCGGCGGAGATGATCGTGTAGCGCTCGTCCGGTTTCATCGGCGCTCAGTCCTTCTTGCCGAGCACCGACAGGTCGTCGAAGCGCTGGTGGACGAACGGCAGCAACCAATCCGCGGGTACGCGCTCGACGACCTCGCCGTGCTGGTTCGTGGTGATCTGCGCGAACTCCATCGACACGATCCGGTTGACGGGGATGTCGGCGATCGGGTCGAGCGGTGAGTCGTGCAGTGTGAGCGTGCCGTCGAGGCGACGGCCGTCGCGTGCTTCCTCGTGCCGCGCGACGTGCACGAGCGCGGGTTCGGTGTCGAAGCCCTTGCCGTCGGGCGACGGACTGCACTTGAAGTAGAAGTCGGTCTTGTCCTTCGGCGCGATGTCGATCGACTCGCGAAGCTGGCCCTTCACCTCTGCGAGCGGGAAGCCCATGCGGTCGAACCACGCGTGCACCTCGTTGCCGTGGATCTCGATCGCGACGCGGCCGATCTTCTTGGGTTCGCCGAACGTCTCGCGTCCACCGACCGTCGCCTGCTCCGTCGTCATCGGCATGAACAGCGCGTACTCGCCTTCCTTCGAACCGTGCCGTGCGCGCACGCCGAACCAGCCCGCACCGAACGTCGGAATCCCGGTGCCCATGTCGACGACCGCGAAACGCACGCGGGCGAGCGGATCCGACGGCTCGAGCGGGGCGGGCAACACCGCGCGGATCACGTCGGGATCCGTCTCCCACACGACGGTGACCGCCGTCGACCAGATCGGCGCGCTGACCGCTTCGACTTCGCGGTTGCGTTGCGCTTCGGGTGGTCGAGCTCCGTAGCGAATCGTCGGCATGACGTCCCCTCGCGTTCGATGCTCTCGGTAGTGTTCCACGCCACTCGGCTCCTGCGCAGGGGGACCATGCGCGACATCGAAGGCAAGACCGCGGTCGTCACCGGCAGTGCCTCCGGCATCGGCCTCGCGATGGCGCGCCACTTCGCGCAGTCGGGGATGAAGGTGATGCTCGCCGACATCCAGCCCGATCCACTCGCCGACACGGTCGCCGCGCTGCGGGCCGACGGCCTCGACGCTGCGGGTTGCGTCACCGACGTCACGAAGCCGGAGTCGGTGCAAGGGCTCGCGCGCGAGACGCTCGCGACGTTCGGCGCGGTGCACCTGCTCTGCAACAACGCGGGAATCGGACCCGGCGGTCAGACGATGCTCTGGGAGTACGAGCCCGTCGACTGGCGCTGGTGCCTCGACGTCAACGTGCTCGGCATCGCGTGGGGCCTGCGCGCGTTCGTGCCGATCATGTTGGAGCAGGGCGACGAAGGCCACATCGTCAACACGTCGTCGGGCAACGGCGGCATCGCGCCGATGGGCGACGCGCCGATCTACGCGATGTCGAAGAGTGCGGTGACCACGCTGACCGAGCTCCTCTACTACCAGCTGAAGACGCAGGACACGCGCGTGTCGTGCTCCGTGCTCTATCCGGGACCGAACTGGTTGCGCACGCACTTGTGGGACGCGTGGAAGACGCGCCCGGCCGAGTACACGCGCGAGCAGCAACGCACGACGCCCTACCCGACGCTCGACGAGTTCGAGAGTCAGATGGAAGCGGCGGGCACGCCGTTGCCCTTCACACCGCTCGAAGAGGTCGCGCAGCGCGTGCTCGACGCGGTGCGATCCGACACGTTCTGGATCAACCCGAGCAGTGACGAGCCGCTCGACGCGCGCTACGCCGCGATGAAGGCGCGCCGCAATCCCGACTACTTCCGCAACTGGAATCCGACCACGGGTCAGTGAGGACGAACGGTATGCGCAGGTTCGCGTCGGTGATGTTGGTGGGCGCCATCGTCGCCGCGGGCTGTTCGTCGTCGCACCACACCGCGACGACGCTTCCCAAGGGCCTGACACCGAAGACCGGCGAGCTCGTCGCCCCGCCCGCGTCGCCGGTCGCGCGGCCGACCGTTGCCGGACCCGTGACCGGCGGGACTCCCGACATCCCCGTGAACGCGATGCCGACCGGCTTCGCGAAGCAGTACGGCTATTCCGAACACGAGTACTTCTTCTCGGGCACCGCGACCGCGTACGGGCCCAAGGGCACCTGGGGTGAGGACGGCAAGTGGACGGTCGCGCCGACGACCACCGCCGCGTACAAGTCGCGGATGGTCGTGCGCGTGCCGACGGATCCCGCGCGCTTCAACGGCACGGTCGTGCTCGAGTGGTTCAACGAGACGGCCGGACGCGACTCCGACCCCGACTTCGGCTTCGCGCACACCGAGCTCCTCCACGACGGCTTCGCGTACGTCGGCGTCTCCGCGCAGGCACTCGGCATCACCGGAACCGGCGGGTTCACGATCCCGATCCCCGGCTACAACCCGGTCTCGTTGAAGATGCAGAACCCGAAGAGGTACGCGTCGCTCTCGCATCCCGGCGACGACTACTCCTACGACATCTTCTCGCAGGCCGCGCAGGCGATCTGGCGACCGAAGGGCGTGAACCCGCTCGGAACGCTGCATCCCTCCCGACTGATCGCCACCGGCGAGTCGCAGTCGGCGTCGCGCATGGTCACCTACGTGAACGCGATCGCGCCGGTGTCGAAGTTGTTCCAAGGTTTCATGATCCACAGCCGCGGCAACGACGGTGAGCCGGTCAACGCCGCGGCGAAGGACTCAGTGCCCGACGTCGTGCACATCCGCGGCGACGAGCCGTGGCCGGTGATGACCGTCGAGACCGAGACCGATCTGTTCGGGCTCGGGTTCGCGAAGGCGCGCCAGCCCGACACGAACCGCTTCGTGACGTGGGAGCTCGCCGGCACCTCGCACGCCGACCAGACCACGCTCGACTACGGCATCGCGTCGGGTCACGTGTGGTCGCCGGGCGAGAAGGCTCCGGACTTCACGTCGCTGTGCGGGGTGATCAACGACGGTCCCGAGAACTACGGCCTCGACGCCGCGTTCGCCGCGCTGAATCTCTGGGTCACGAACCACGTGCAGCCGCCGCATCCCGCGCCGATCGACACGACGGCGTCGACGATCGTGCGCGACGCGGTCGGCAACGCGCGCGGTGGTGTGCGGCTGCCCGCGGTCGTCGTGCCGATCTCGACGCTCGACGGCACGTTGAAGCCGGGTGTGAGCGTCATCTGCTCGCTGTTCGGGAGCACCACACCGTTCACGCCCGCGCATCTGCGACAGATCTATCCGACGCACCAGCGCTACGTCCTCGACATCGGCAAGGCGACGCAGGAGGCGAAGACGCTTCATCTCCTCACCAATGTCGACGCCGAGGCGATCGAAGCGGCGGCGAACGCGGCCCCGATCCCAAGCTGAAGCCGAAGGGAGACGTCACGGTGGCCATCGACCTCGTTCGTGCCGACGAGATCTCCGCCGCGGTCGACGCGCGCGGCGCGTTCGCGATCGCGGGCGAGCTCGACGCGTTGCCGGCGCCGTTCACCGAGCGGTTCGCCGAGGTGTCGGGCTTTCGCGGCAAGGCCGGCGAGCTGCTGACCGGTGTCGACGGGAGCGGGCGACCGTTCGTGGTCGCCGGACTCGGTGCGCGGCACGCGCTCGGCGCGCGCGTCGTGCGGCGCGCGGCGGGCGCGCTCGGTCGCGCGTTGCAGCACGCGGCGACGATCGCGGTCGAGCCCGGTGCCGTCGCGGTCGACGCGCTCGGCGCCGAGGCCGCGGCGCGCGCGGTCGCCGAGGGCGTCGTGCTCGGTGTGCACCGCTTTGCCGGGCACAAGTCGCAGGCCGATGCCCTCACGCTGAGCCGCTGCGAGGTCGTCGTCGCCGATCCCGCGGCCGATCGCGGTGTCGCGCTCGGCGCGATCGTCGCGAGCGCGGTCGCCTTCACGCGCGATCTCGCCGACGAGACACCCGCGCGCCTCGGTGCGCCGCGACTCGCGGAGATCGCGACCGAGGTCGCGGCCGCGCACGATCTACACGTCACGGTCTGGGACGAGCACGACATCGAGCGCGAGCGTCTCGGTTGCCTGCGCGCGGTGAACGCGGGATCGCGCGAGCCCGCGCGCCTCATCCAAATCGAGTACACGCCGCCGGGCGTCGACGATCCCGAGACGATCGTCGTCGTCGGCAAGGGCATCACGTTCGACTCGGGCGGGCTCTCGTTGAAGCGTCCCGAGCACATGTACGAGATGAAGGGCGACATGGGCGGGGGAGCGGCGGTCCTCGCGGTGCTCGGCGCCCTGCCCGCGATCGCGCCGCGCGTGCGCGTGGTCGGCATCGTCGCCGCGACCGACAACCTTCCCGGTCCGGACGCGACGCGACCCGGTGAGGTCGTCGTCGCGCGCAACGGCAAGACGGTGGAGATCCTCGACACCGACGCCGAGGGTCGACTCGTGCTCGCCGACGGGCTCTCGCTCGGCGCGGAGCGCGAGCCGGTCGCGATGTTCGACATCGCGACGCTCACCGGTTATCGCACGCTCGGTCCACTGTTCACCGCGGTGATGGGCAACGACGACGCGCTGGTCGCGCGCGTGCTCGACGCGGCGGCGCGCGCGGGCGAGCTCGCGTGGCCGCTCCCGTTGCCCGAGCAGTACCGCGAGAACATCGACTCGCCCGTCGCCGACCTCCGCAACATCGGCGATCCCGATCAGGCCGACTCGCTGCTCGCGGGCCTCTTCCTGCGCGAGTTCGTCAACGGCATCCCGTGGGTGCATCTCGACATCGGCGAGACCGGCTGGTCGAGCAAGGACGACGGCGAGCTCACGAAGGGCGCCACCGGCGCCGGCGTCCGCACCCTGCTCGAGCTCCTCGCCGCCTGGTAGCGCACCGCCCGCGGCCGGTGACCTCGTGCCGCGCCTACGCCTGCGCGCGGCTCGCGTTGCCCGCGTCGGGCTTGTGGTGGGCGCTCACAACGCCGAGCCTTCCCGCGTCGCGTGATAGCTCTCGCTCCACTGCTTCGGCGGGGGATCCGATCGCTTCGCGCCGGCGCCGAACGCGCGCGGCAGCTCCTCTGCCAACTCCGGTGCGCTCCAGCCGCGTCCGTCGCGCGTGATCGTGCGCTCGACGCGCCACGAGCCGACGTGCTCGATCGTCGCACCGCGGATCTGGAACGTCTGCCCGCTGATCCACGCCGCCGCCTCGGACGCGAGGAAGCAACCGAACTCCGCCACGTGCACCGGATCGGTCGGATCGGTGCCAATGGTCGCGCTCGCTTCGCTCGCGGGCTCTGCCGCTTCCCTTTCGCGAGCGGCCGCGTTGCGCTCCATGCGCCAGCCGATGCGCGCGAGACGCGTGGCCGCCGACGGCATGATCGCGTTCGCGGTCACACCGTACGGTGCCATCTCGGTCGCGACCGCTTCCGTGAACGCGGCGATGCCCGCCTTGGCGGCCACGTAGTTCGACTGGCCCGCGCCGCCGTAGAGCAGGAGACCGGTCGCGGTGTTGATCACGCGGCCGTACGACGAGCCGCGCTCCTTCGCCTGCGCGCGCCACCATCGGCACGCGGGCTGCGAGACCGCGAACGTGCCTTTGAGGTGCACGCGCACGACGTCGTCCCATTCCTCCTCGGCGAGGTTGAACACCATGCGTGGACGACCGATCCCCGCGTTGTTGATCACGATGTCGAGTCGTCCCCACGTGTCGATCGCGAGATCGCAGAGGTCGCGTCCGACCGCGGTCGACGAGATGTCGCCGCGCAACGCGACGGCTTCACCGCCCGCGCTGCGAATCGCGTTCACGACGTCGGCCGCGGGATCCTCGTCGGTCACCGCGCCGTCGGTCGCGCCACCCGAGTCGTTCACGACGACGCGCGCGCCGTACGCCGCGAGCCGTTCGCAATAGGCGCGACCGATGCCCCGACCACCACCGGTCACGATCGCGACCCGCCCCTCCAGCCACCGTGCGCTCGTCTGCTCCATGACCGGAACGGTAACGAGGCGGAACGAGACGGGGATGGGCGACCCCGCCCATTACACTCCTCCCCCTCATGCAGACGACGGTCGAGCCGCTCGAGGAGAACAAGGTCAAGCTGCACGTGGCGGTGCCGGCCGACGAGTTCGAGCGCGCGCTGGACGCGGCCTTCCGCACACTCGCCCATGAGGTGCGCATCCCCGGCTTCCGTCCGGGCAAGGCGCCCCGCCGTCTGCTCGAGGCCCGGCTCGGCACCGAGGCCGCGCGCCGCCAGGCGCTGCAGGACTCGCTGCCGAACTACTACGCCGACGCGGTCGAGAGCGAAGGCGTCGACCCGATCGCGGCGCCGTCGATCGAGATCACCGCGGGCCGTGAAGAGGGCGACGTCGAGTTCGACGCGGTCGTCGAGATTCGTCCGGTCGTGAAGCTGGTCGGTTACGACGAGCTCACGATCACGCTTCCGTGGGAGGACGCGACCGACGAGGACGTCGACCGTCAGGTCGACCTGCTGCGCGAGCGCTCCGCGGAGCTCGCCGACTCCGAGGACCCGCTCACCGACGGCGACTACGCGACGATCGACATCCGCGGCGCGATCGACGGAGAAGAAGTCGACGGGCTCGTCGTCAGCGACTTCCTCTACGAGGTCGGCAGCGACAACGTCGTGCCGTCGCTCGACGCGCAGCTGCACGGCTCGAAGCCCGGCTCGATCCTCGAGTTCACCGACGATCTGCCCGAGCGCTTCGGCGAGCTCGGTGGCAAGGCCGCGACGTTCCGCGTGATCGTCAAGGAGTCGAAGAAGAAGGTCATGCCCGAGGTGACCGACGCGTGGGTCACCGAGGTGAGCGAGTTCGAGACCGTCGACGAGCTCCGCACCGACGTCCGCAAGCGCATCGAGCTGGTTGCGCGCATGCAGGCGCAGATGGCGGTGCGCGATCGCGTGTTGCAGGCGGCCGCCGACCTCGTGCCGCTGCTGCCGCCCGCGCCGCTCGTCGAGAGCGAGCTCGAGCAGCGCATGCACGATCTGCTGCACCAGCTGCAGCACCGCGGGCTCACGATCGAGCAGTACCTCGCGGCGACGGGACGCGAGGTCAAGGACTTCGTCGACGAGATGCGCGAGGGCGCCGGGCGGGCCGTGCTCGCCGACCTCGCACTGCGCGCGGTCGTCGCGCAGGAGGCGATCGAGGCGAGCGACGACGAGCTCGACACCGAGGTCGCCCGGATCGCCGAACGCAACAACCAGAAGGCGGCGAAGGTGCGTCGCGACCTCGAACAGCGAGGGGTCCTGGAGGCGGTACGCTCTGAAATCGCCCGCGGGAAGGCACTCGAGTTCCTGGTCGAGCACGCGAAAGTCGTCGACGAGTCGGGCAACGCCATCGATCTGAGCCTGCCGGAGACGACGCCATCCGAGGCCGAAGCCGTCGAACCGTCCGCAATCGAGGAGAGTCCGGAAGCGTGAGCTCCCAGAACCTGTACATGCCCTACGTGACCGAGGACACGCCTCGGGGTCGGGAGACGCGCGACATCTTCTCGCGCCTGCTGAAGGACCGCATCATCTTCCTCGGCACGCCCCTCGACGACACGGTGAGCAACATCATCATCGCCCAGCTCCTCCACCTCGAGTCGGAGGACCCGGACAAGGACGTGATGATGTACATCAACTCGCCGGGCGGCGAGATCACCGGCCTGTTCGCGATCTACGACACGATGCAGTACATCCGCTGCGACGTCTCGACGATCTGCGTGGGCCAGGCCGCGTCGGCCGCGGCCGTGCTGCTCGCGTCGGGCACCGCGGGCAAGCGCTTCGTGCTGCCGCACGCCCGCGTGCTCATCCACCAGCCCCACGGTGGCGCGGCCGGTCAGGCCGTCGACATCGAGATCCAGGCCAAGGAGATCGTGCGCATGCGCGAGCTCCTCGACGAGATGCTCGCGTTCCACAGCGGACAGACGGTCGAGCGGGTCAGCAAGGACACCGACCGCGACTTCATCATGAGTGCCGAAGAGGCGAAGGTCTACGGCCTCGTCGACGAGGTCATCAGCAACCGTGAGCTGGCGGCCGTACCGACCGCCGAGGGCACCGACAAATAAGTTCGAGAAGTCGGGGAGGAGGCACTCGTCGTGGCGAAGTTCGGAGACGGCGGCGACCTGCTGAAGTGCTCGTTCTGCGGGAAGAGCCAGAAGCAGGTCAAGAAGCTCATCGCCGGTCCCGGCGTCTACATCTGCGACGAGTGCATCGATCTCTGCAACGAGATCATCGAAGAGGAGCTCTCGCAGTCGACCGAGGTCCGCTTCGACGACCTCCCGAAGCCGCGTGAGATCTACGACTACCTGAACGACTACATCATCGGGCAGGAGCAGGCGAAGAAGATCCTGTCGGTCGCGGTCTACAACCACTACAAGCGGGTGCAGGCCGGCGCCTACGGCGATCCCGACGTCGAGCTGCAGAAGTCGAACATCCTCCTCATCGGTCCGACCGGCTGCGGCAAGACGCTGCTCGCGCAGACGCTCGCGCGCATGCTGAAGGTGCCGTTCGCGATCGCGGACGCGACCGCGTTGACCGAGGCCGGTTACGTCGGCGAGGACGTCGAGAACATCCTCCTGAAGCTCATTCAGGCCGCCGACTACGACGTCAAGAAGGCCGAGACCGGCATCATCTACATCGACGAGATCGACAAGATCGCGCGCAAGGCCGAGAACCCGTCGATCACGCGCGACGTGTCGGGCGAGGGCGTGCAGCAGGCGCTGCTCAAGATCCTCGAGGGCACGACCGCCTCGGTGCCGCCCCAGGGTGGCCGCAAGCACCCGCACCAAGAGTTCATCCAGATCGACACCACGAACATCCTCTTCATCTGCGGCGGCGCCTTCGCCGGCATCGACCGCATCATCGAGGCCCGCACCGGCAACCGGGGCGTCGGCTTCGGCGCCGACATCCGTCGCGCCGCCGACAAGAACCTCGGTGCGATCCTCGCCAACGTGCTCCCCGAGGATCTGCTCAAGTTCGGGCTCATCCCCGAGTTCATCGGCCGCCTGCCGGTGATCGGCGCGGTGCGCAACCTCGACCAGGCCGCGCTGATGCGCATCCTCGTCGAGCCGAAGAACGCGCTGGTGCGTCAGTACCAGAAGTTCTTCCACTTCGACGACGTCGAGCTCATCTTCACCGACGACGCGTTGGACGCGGTTGCCGACGAGGCGTTGAAGCGCGGCACCGGTGCGCGCGGCCTCCGGGCGATCCTCGAGGACGTGTTGCTCGAGGTGATGTACGAGCTGCCGTCGCGCAGCGACATCGTCCGCTGTGTCGTCGACCGCGAGGTCGTCATGAGCGGCATGCGCCCGACGCTCGTCACCGAGGACGAATCCCGCCGCAGCGCGTAGTGGTACTGCGTTTCTCGGCTATACGCCGATAACGCAGTACCACGGAGCGATCGACCGAAGCCGCGCGATGCGCTGACGTCGGCACGTCAGCCGTCCGTTCGAGGACGGCGCGGGTCAGGCGAGCCGGGCGGTGTAGCGGCCGGCTGCGTGCTCGACGCGCAACCGCACGCCGAAGCACTCGGTGAGCACGTCGTCGGTCAGCGTGTCGGCGATCGGGCCCGATCCGATGGCGACACCGTTGCGCAGCACGAGCGCGTGCGTGAATGCGGGCGGGATCTCCTCGAGGTGGTGCGTGACGAGGACGACGGGCGCGGCGCCCGGTCGTGACGCGATGGCGCTGAGATCGGCGAGCAGCTGCTCGCGGCCGCCGATGTCGAGGCCCGCGGTCGGCTCGTCGAGCAGCAGGAGCTCGGGATCACGCATCAGCGCCCGCGCGAGCAACACCCGCTGACGCTCACCGGCCGACAGGGTGGGGAAGCGGTGCTCCGCGAGCGCGCCGCAACCGAAGCGTTCGAGCAACGACACCGCACGGGCGCGGTCGGCGTGGTCGTAGCGATGCCACCACGGCGCGAGCGCCGCGAACTTCGCGGTCATCACCGCTTCGGTCGCGGTCATGCTCGCCTCGAGCTTGTCGGCGATCGCGGGGGACGAGAACGCGATGCGCTCGCGCAGCGTGCGCACGTCGGTGCGGCCGAGCCGCTGCCCGAGCACGTCGACGGTCCCGCGGCTCGGGTGCTGGTAGAGCGCGGCGATGCGGAGCAGCGTCGTCTTGCCCGCGCCGTTCGCGCCGAGGATCACCCAGCGCTGCGCGGGCTCGACGACGAGGCTCACGCCGCGCAGCACGGTCGTGTCGCCGATCGTCAGGTGCACGTCGTCGAGCCGCAGTGCCACGTCCATCGCCCCGGCATTCTGCCCGACGCGCATCGCGCGACCGCCTCTCGCGTCGGCGCCTCGTGACGATCCGCGGTCCTACGGCGCGAGGCCGAGGATCTGCCGCAGCGTCGCGTACGACGGCACGGCCGACTTCGGCGGCAGCGCGGCGTCGGCCGTGTTGAACACGAGCGCGATGGTGTCGCCGTCGTGGAGCCGGTAGCTCGCGGGATCGCCGTGCTGCTCGACGCCGTTCACGGACCACCGCAGCACACCGGGCTTCCCGTCGCACGAGTTGCCGTTCTGCTCGTGCACGTTCACGAAGTCGATCGCGCCCTCACTCACCTGCCAGCCGCCGTAGCGGAAGTAGAGACCGAGGGTCGCGTGCGCGCCCGTCTCCTGGGTCGTCGAAGGCTCGAGGTGGATGAGCCCGTCGCCGTGGCTGTGCAATCCCGCGTAGACCTGGCCGTTCGAGCCCGCGCGCGCGGGCGCGCCCGCGCCGACCGCCGACCCGTTCGTGACGTTCCCGGGCGCCCAGCTCCAATTCGGGACCCACGCGCCGCAGTCGTCGACGCCGAGCGCGACGTGCCAGTGATCGCCGAGCGTGAGCTCGGCATCGTGCGGCCCGCCCTGCACCGTCGGTGTGCGCCCGGTGATCCGCTGCGCCCGCGCGATCGCGTCGGCGCGGTTCGTCGACGCGATGAGCAGACGCTGCCCGCTCGCGACGAGGGGGCTCACTTGCACGACCCGGGCGTCGACGAGGGTCGCGATCTCGGCGAACTGCGGAGACGCGCTCGCCGACTGCGACCGCGCCGCGATCCTCGCGTTCGCGGCGGCGTCGAGCGTGACCGCGACGAACCAGCTCGCTTGGCTGGAGTCGTACATCACCGTCGCGTCGACGACATCCGTGGTGCGCGCGATCGCCGCGCTCAGAGTCAGGCACTTCTGCTCCATGCCGGAGTACACCTGGGGTGCGTGGCACGGGGGTTGGTCACGCGCGTGACCGGCGCGATCTCGAACCGCGCCGCGTCCGCGCGCGGTGTCGCGTGCGCGTGCGACGTGCAACCCGCGGCGAGCACCGCGAGCGCGGCGAGCGCGGCGAGCGCGGCGAGCGCGGCATTCAGATCTGCACGCGAACGCCCGCCCACCCCGCCCTGGTCATGCGTCCGCCGCATATGCGAAGCAAACGTACGACGAGGAGCCGGGGTGAGGCTGGATCAGGAGCCAGGTCGAGGCGGGAACCGCCTCAGCACGGCACCCCGGCGTGGTCGTCGCGCACGAACGGCTCGAGCGGCGGGATCGCGCCCGCGGGAGGCGCGGGCCGGCCGACCCAGGTGCCGAAGTCCTCGGTGACGTAGAGCGTGCCGCTGTTGCAGTACGCGCCCACGCCGAGCGACGTGAGCCCGGGGTTGAGCAGCGCGGCGCGGTGCGGCGGCGAGTTCATCAGCGCGACGTGCGCGGAGCCCGCGGTGCCGAACGAGCCGTTGCCCTCGAAGATGTTCTCTTCGAGCGTGCGATAGCGGTCGGCGTACGACGGCGAGCCGAACAGCGCGCTGAGGTTGCGGTGCGAGAAGGATCCGGTGCCGGCCATCGTCGTCGACCAGCTCGTCGCGAGGCCCGACAGCTGCGAGTCCCACGACAACGGGTTGAGACCGCGCGCACGACGTTCTTCGTTCGCGCGGTAGTAGAGCTCCTTCGAGATCCGCTGCGCGGGCGTGCCGCCGTCGTGCGGATCGGCGACCCACTGACCCGCGGCGGTCGCGGTGTACACGCCGCCGTCCTCGGTGCCGAGCCAGTAACCGCCGCCCGGCGACGCCGCGGTCGCAACCGTCGGCGAGAGCATCGACGAGCCGCCGCCCTGACCGAGCACGCGCGCGTCGCCGAAGCCGAACACGTTGCCGTTGTGCGCGACCAACCAGTACCCGCGTCCGTGCGCGGATCGGTTGATGCCGACGATCGGCGACGCGAGCGCGCGCCCACCGGTCGATCCGTAGAAGCGTGCGTCACCGAACGAGAAGATGCCGCCGTCGGAGGCGACCAACCAGTAGCCGTGGCCACTCGGTGTCGCGGCCATGCCGACGATCGGCCGGTAGAGCTTCAGCCCGCCCGTCGATCCGTAGAAGTGCGCGTCGCCGAAGGAGAAGATGCCGCCGTCGGAGGCGACCATCCAGTAGCCGTGACCGCTCGGCGTGCGGGCCATGCCGACGATCGGGCGGTAGAGGCGGATGGCGCCGGTCGATCCGTAGAAGTGCGCGTCGCCGAAGCTGAAGACGCCACCGTCGGAGGCGACCAACCAGTAGCCGCCACCGCTCGCGCTCGACGCGATGTCGACGACGGGCTGGTTCAGGCGGATGCCGCCGGTCGATCCGTGGAAGCGCGCGTCGCCGAAGCTGAACACGCCACCGTCGTCGGCGGCGAGCCAGTAGCCACGGCCCGACGGCGTCGACGTCATGCCCGTGATCGGGCGACGGATCGGCGAGAGCGCGACCGAACCGAGATAGCTCGCGCTGCTCGCGGTCGACGAAGAAGCCGACGTCGACACGACGGCGAAGATGCCGAGCATCGCCGCGACGAGCGCGATGACGAACGACGTGCGGGCCCGGCGGGCTGGTGTCGGGGAACGCATCAGGAGAAAATCGTCCCCGGCCACTCCGCCCGAGGCGCCCTTCGGTCTAGTCGTGTACCACGGAGCGTGCAATTCGGAACCGCCGACCAGCGTGTTCACCACCTCTTGTGAAGAAGTCGCACTTCTAGACTGAAGCGTCATGCCTGCTGCCATCCCGGAACGTCCCGGCCTCGAGGGCCTCGAAGCCCGCTGGTCGGAGCGGTGGGAGGTCGATCGCGTCTACCGCTTCGACCGCACGCGTCCGCGCGAGCACGTGTATTCGATCGACACCCCTCCGCTCACCGTGAGCGGGTCGCTGCATGTCGGTCACGTTTTCTCGTTCACCCACACCGACACGGTCGCTCGATACCGGCGCATGCGCGGGCTGTCGGTCTTCTATCCGATGGGCTGGGACGACAACGGTCTCGCAACGGAACGACGCGTGCAGAACTACTTCGGCGTTCGGTGCGACCCCCAGCTCCCATACGAACCGAGCTTCTCTCCCCCGGAGAGTGGCGAGCGAAACAAGAACAGCCGAGAAATGCCCATTTCTCGGCGTAATTTCGTCGAGCTCTGCGCGCGCCTCGTCGTCGAGGACGAGAAGAAGTTCGAAGCGATGTGGCGCCGGCTCGGGTTGTCGATCGACTGGAACGAACCTCCGTACGTCACGATCGGTGACGTCGCGCAACGCGCTTCGCAGCGCGCGTTCCTGCGGCAGCTCGCGCGAGGAGAGGCGTACATGGCGGAAGCGCCCACGCTCTGGGACGTCGACGATCGCACCGCGGTCGCGCAGGCGGAGCTCGAAGATCGTGAGATCGAGGGCGCATACCACCGTCTGGCGTTTCACCGCGCGGACGGTGAGGGCGATGTGATGGTCGAGACGACGCGACCGGAGCTGCTCGCGGCGTGCGTCGCGCTCGTCGCGCATCCCGACGACGCGCGCTACCAACCACTCTTCGGTGCCGAGGTGACCACGCCGTTGTTCGGCGCGCGCGTGCCGGTGCTCGCGCATCGACTGGCAGAACCCGACAAGGGCTCGGGCATCGCGATGATCTGCACGTTCGGCGACACGACCGACGTGACGTGGTGGCGCGAGCTGCAGTTGCCGGTGCGCGCGATCGTCGAACGCGACGGTCGGTTGAAGGCGGACGCACCGACGGGGCTGAGCGACGCGGGCGTGGGCGCGTACGCGGAGATCGCCGGAAAAACCATGAAACAGGCCCGAAATCGCATCGCGGAGCTGCTGCGCGACTCCGGTGAGCTCGACGGCGACCTGCGCGCGATCACGCACGCGGTGAAGTTCTACGAGCGTGGTTCGCGTCCGTTGGAGATCGTGACGACGCGCCAGTGGTACATCCGCAACGGAGGGCGAGATGCGGCATTGCGCGACGCGCTCATCGAGCGGGGCAAGGAGCTGCACTGGTACCCGTCTTACATGCGCCAGCGCTACGAATCGTGGATCGAAGGCCTGAACGGCGACTGGCTGGTCTCGCGACAGCGATATTTCGGGGTGCCGTTCCCGGTGTGGTATTCGCTCGATGAGGAACTTCGTCCGAATTACGACGCCCCATTGCTCCCACCGGAGGACATTCTCCCCATCGACCCCGCGGTCGACGTTCCTGCCGGCTACATCGCGACCCAGCGCGATCGGCCCGGTGGATTCACCGCGGACCCCGATGTGCTCGACACGTGGGCGACGAGCTCGCTCACGCCGCAGATCGCGTGTCGCTGGGTCGAGGACGACGACTTCTTCGCACGCACCTTCCCGATGGACCTACGTCCGCAGGCGCACGACATCATCCGCACCTGGTTGTTCTCGACGGTCGTGCGCTCGCATCTCGAGCACGGCTGCCTGCCGTGGCAGAACGCGGCGATCTCGGGATGGGTGCTCGATCCCGATCGCAAGAAGATGTCGAAGTCGAAGGGCAATGTCGTCACACCGATGGAATGGCTCGACAAGTACGGCGCCGACGGCGTGCGCTACTGGGCCGCGTCGGGCCGACCGGGTACCGACACCACGTTCGACGAGAACCAGCTGAAGGTCGGGCGCAAGCTCGCGACGAAGATCCTCAACGTGTCGAAGTTCGTGCTCACGACGTGCGGCAGCGCGCCGGAGGGTGACGCGCAGCTCGACGACCCTGCGCACCTCGACGATCGTCTCGACCGCTCGTTGCTGGTCGCGCTCGACGCGCTCGTCGTCGAGGCGACGACCGCGTTCGAGCAGTACGACTACGCGCGCGCGCTCGAGCGCACCGAACGGTTCTTCTGGATGTTCTGCGACGACTACGTCGAGCTCGTGAAGGCGCGCGCGTACCGCGGCTCCGACGACGCGGGTGGTCGGTCGGCGGCGTACGCGTTGCGACACGCGCTGTCGGCGTTGCTGCGCTTGTTCGCGCCGTTCGTGCCGTACGTGACCGAGGAGTCGTGGTCGTGGTGGCACGACGGCTCGGTGCACCTCGCGAGCTGGCCCGACCCCGACGGTGTGGCCGCGACCGACGACCTCGTGCTCGTGTACGAGGTCGCGGCGGCCGTGCTCTCCGACGTGCGCAAGGAGAAGTCGAGCCAGAAGCGCTCGCTCGCGTCGCCGGTCGTGCGCGCGGTCGTCTCCGACACGGCCGAGCGCCTCGCCGCGCTCCACTCCGCGGCTTCCGACGTGCGCGAGGCCGGGAAGATCGCCGAGCTCGTCACCGCGGTCGCGAGCGACGGCGATGTCGGCGTCGCGGTGGAGCTCGCGCCGCTCGAACCGACTGCGTGATCCGTCGGTGACCGTTCCGAACGACCCGCGCGACTGGCTGGCGAGCCACGTCAACCTCGAGGCCGGCGTCGGCCGGCCCGTATCGGTGCGGCGCGCGACGGCACCGACGCTCGATCGCATCCGCGCGCTGCTCGAGCTGCTGGGCTCGCCGGAGATCGACCTGCCGGTCATCCACGTCACGGGCACGAACGGCAAGACCTCGACGACGCGCATGGTGAGCTCGTTGCTCGGGGCGCTCGGGCTCTCGGTCGGGCAGTACACGAGCCCGAACCTCGAACGGATCAACGAACGGCTCGTCTGGAACGACGAGATGATCGGCGATGCCGACCTCGACGACCTGTTGCGGCTCGTCGCGTTGGTCGAGCCGTCGATGTCCGACCCGCCGAGCTACTTCGAGATCCTCACCGCGGCCGCGCTGCGCTGGTTCGCCGACCTCGCGGTCGATGTCGCGGTCGTCGAAGTCGGTGTCGGCGGTACGTGGGACGCGACGAACCTCGTGCAGGGGCGCGTCGCGGTCGTCACGAACATCGCGATCGACCACGTCGAATATCTCGGCCCGACGCGCGAGCTCATCGCGCAGGAGAAGGCCGGCATCATCGAACCCGGCTCGATGCTCGTGCTCGGCGAGACCGATCCCGATCTCACCCCGTACTTCCTCGCGCGCGAACCCGCGCGCGTCATCCTGCGCGACCGAGACTTCGGAGTGCGCGCGCAACAGCTCGCGATGGGTGGTCGCCTCGTCGACCTCTCGACGCCCGAAGGCAGCTACCCCGAGGTGTTCCTGCCCTTGCACGGACGCCACCAGGTCGACAACGCGGCGATCGCGCTTGCCGCGGCCGAAGCGTTCGTCGGCGCGCCCCTGCCTGCGACGGTCGTCGCCGACGGCTTCGCCGCGGTGCGCTCACCCGGACGGCTCGAGGTCGTCGCGCGCCGTCCACTCGTGCTGCTCGACGGCGCGCACAACGTCGCCGGCGCGAACGCGCTGCGCACCGCGCTCGACGAAGAGTTCGCGGCCTCCGCGCGCACGCTCGTCGTCGGCTTGCTCGCAGAGAAGGAACCGCACGAGATGCTCGCCGCGCTCGGGCTCGACGACGCGTCGCTCCTGCTGTGCTGCCGGCCGCCGAGCCCGCGCGCGCTCGATCCTGAGATCGTCGCCACGGCCGCGCGGGAACTGGGTTTCGACGAGGAGCAGATCGAGATCCACGAAACTGTGCGCGACGCGATCGGAGCCGCGATCGTGGCCACACCCGAGGACGGCCAGATCGTGGTCACCGGCTCGCTGTACACGGTCGGCGCCGCACGCGGCGTTTTCGTGAAGCCGTGAACCGCCCGATCACACGGTCGCATGCTCGCCCGTCGCGGCGCGGCGCGATGCCCCGGTCTCCGATCTGAACGCTCGCCGGCTCCGCCACTAGCCTCCCGCGTCCGATCGAGGTCCGAGGCCGACCTCATTCCCATGCGGCCGAAGGCGCGAGCGCAGCGAGCGTCGAGGTTCGCCCGCGAGCGTGCGCGTACGCTCGCCGCTTCCGGGAAGCGGGCGAAGGAGCAAGCGAAGCAGCATGAGCGACACCGAACAGACACTCGTTCTCTGCAAGCCCGACGCGGTGCGTCGCCGTCTCGTCGGCGAGATCGTGCGCCGCATCGAGGCGAAGGGTCTCACGCTGCGCGCGCTCGAGCTGCGCCGGCTCGACGAAGCGACCGCGAAGCGGCACTACGCCGAACATGAGGGCAAGCCGTTCTTCGGCGACCTCGTGTCGTTCATCACCGGTGGTCCGCTGGTCGCGATGGTGGTCGAAGGACCCGAGGCGTGGAAGGTCGTGCGCACGCTGATGGGCACGACGAACCCCCGCGAGGCCGCGCCGGGCACGATTCGCGGCGAT
>DATBAK010000086.1 GCA_036271555.1 Acidimicrobiia bacterium | reverse complement strand
GTGCGCGGGTGGCGCGGTGTACTCGCCCGCGATGACCGACTTCATCTTCATGGTGAAGGGCACGTCGCACATGTTCATCACCGGCCCCGACGTCGTGAAGACGGTCACCGGCGAGGACGTCACGCAGGAAGAGCTCGGCGGTGCGATGACGCACGCGTCGAAGTCGGGTGTCGCGACCTTCGTGTGCGACGACGAGGACCAGTGCCTCGAGCAGGTTCGCTACCTGCTGTCGTTCCTGCCGTCGAACAACCTCGAGGACCCGCCCTTCTTCGAGCCCTCCGACGATCCCGACCGCGTCTGCGACGACCTGCTCGAGCTCATCCCCGACTCGCCCAACAAGCCGTACGACATGACGAAGGTGATCCGTGCGGTCGCCGACGACGGCGAGTTCTTCGAGATCTTCCCGTATTGGGCCGGCAACATCGTGTGCGGCTTCGCGCGTATCGACGGCCACGTCGTCGGTGTCGTCGGCAACCAGCCGCAGGTGCTCGCGGGCACGCTCGACATCGACGCGTCGGAGAAGGCGGCGCGCTTCGTGCGCTCGTGCGACGCGTTCAACGTGCCGCTCATCACCTTCGTCGACGTGCCCGGCTTCCTGCCCGGCACCGACCAGGAGTACGGCGGCATCATCCGTCACGGCGCCAAGCTGCTCTACGCGTACTGCGAGTCGACCGTGCCGCGCGTGCAGATCATCACGCGCAAGGGCTACGGCGGCGCGTACGTGGTCATGAACTCGAAGTCGATCGGCGCCGACCTCGCGTTCGCGTGGCCGTCGGCCGAGATCGCGGTCATGGGCCCGAACGGCGCGGTGAGCATCATCTTCCGCCGCGAGATCGAGCAGGCGACCGACCCCGAGACCCGGCGCGCGGAGCTCGTCGAGGAGTACACCGAGCGCTTCGCGAACCCGTACAACGCGGCCGAGCGCGGCTACGTCGACGACGTGATCGACCCGCGCGACACGCGCAAGGTGCTCGTGTCGTCGCTGCGGATGCTGCGCACCAAGCGCGAAAGCCTGCCGTCGCGCAAGCACGGCAACGGCCCGCTGTGAGCGCGAGCACCCCGAGCGCTCCGAGCGCTCCGAGCGCGGAGGAGACCGCGGCGATCACCGCGGTCATGGTCGTGCTCGACGAGCAGCGACGCGCGGCTGCGGCCGCGGTCGACGGGCCCCGCGAACACCTGAACGTGTGGGTCGACGCATCGCGACGCGCCGCGCAGCGGGCCGGACTGCAACGCGGCCCGTGGCGGCTGTCGGGCCGCATCGCTCGTCGCTCGCGCGCGTGATCCACGACGCGGAGCTGTTCTCGGTCGGTCCCGACGAGGTCGTCGTGACGTTCCGAACCGACGGCGACGAGTCGGTGGCGGTCGCCGTCGGCGACCACGAGACGACGAGCGAGGGTCGGTACCACTCGGTGCGCGTCGGCGGACTCGAGCCCGCCATGGAGTACGCGTTGCGCGTCGAAGGGGCCGACAGCTCCGCGCTGCTGCCCGCGTCGGTCGCGACGCTGGCCCGCCCCTCGGGCGCGCGGCTCGCGACGTTCGCGACGACGAACGACGTGCACTTCGGCGAGACCGAGTGCGGCCTGCTCGGCATCCCCGACGAGCCCGGTCCGGTCTTCCGGGTCGAGGCCGGCGAGCCGCCGTACCCCGAGGTCATGAACCACGGCGCGATCGACGAGATCGCCGACCTCGCGCCCGACGCGGTCTTGGTGAAGGGCGACCTCACCGACAAAGGGACCGCGGAGGAGTACGAGGCGTTCCGGCGGGCGTACGACCGGCTCGGCGCGCGCATGCACCACGTGCGCGGTAACCACGACGCGATGATCGACCCGGAGATGGCGCCGCGCGGCCCGCTCTCGATCGAGCTCGACGGCGTAACGCTCGCCGTCGTCGACACCGTGATCCCCGGCATCGATCGCGGCGGGCTCGACGCGGACCAGCTCGCGTGGCTCGACGCGCTCGCGGCGGAGTCGAGCGTGCCCGTGCTCGTGTTCGCGCACCATCACCCGTGGGATCCCGCGTCGAACGAGCGCAGCGCGACCTACTTCGGCGTCAATCCCGACGACAGCGAGGCGTTGTGCTCGGTGATCGCTCGACGCGAGGCGATCGCCGGCTACTTCGCCGGGCACACGCACCGCACGCGCACGCGGCGGTTCCCGTCGGCCCGCAACGTGCCGATCACCGAGATCGCGTGCGTGAAGGACTATCCGGGCGCGTGGGCCGAGTACCGCGTCTACGAAGGCGGCTACACGCAGGTCACGCGGCGTATCTCGTCACCCGACGCGATGGCGTGGACCGAGAGGACGCGCGGCATGTTCGTCGGCCTGTATCGCGACTACGCGCTCGGCGATCTCGCCGACCGCTGCTTCACTCAGTCGTTCTGAGGCTGCGGGGTCGCGGTGAGCGGCCCGTACGTATCGGGTCGGCGCGTGGTGAGGAACGGGAACAGCGCGAGCCAGTCGCGGCGCGCGTCGAGGTCGAGGTCGGCGACGAGCACCGCGGGCTCGTCGCGCGGCGCCTGCACGAGCACGCGCCCGTACGGATCGCTCACGAACGACGAGCCGTAGAAGCGCAGCGGCGGTTCGTCGCCGATGCGGTTGACGGCGACCATGAACGTGCCGTTCGCGATGCCGTTGCCCTTGATCACCTGCTCCCACAGCGGTTCCGTGTCGAACCCGGGATGATCGGGCTCGCTGCCGATCGCGGTCGGATACACGATGACGTCGGCGCCTTCGAGTGAGTACGCACGCGCGAGCTCCGGGAACCACTGGTCCCAGCACGTCGGGAACGCGAGGCGCGCGTCGCCGAGCGCGACGACCGGATAGCCGGTGTCGCCGGGACGGAAGTAGCGGTCCTCGTAGTAGCCCGCGGTGATCGGGATGTGGAGCTTTCTCGTTCGCGCGATCAGGTCGCCGCTCGCTGCGACGACGATCGCGGTGTTGAAGCCGAGCCCGCCGTCGTCGGCCTGTTCGTAGAGCGATGCGTGGATCGGGATGTCGAGCTCGCTCGCGAGCGCGGCCGCGAACTCGTGCGTCGGTCCACCGGGAAGCGGTTCGGGTTGCGCGCCGGCGGCGGTCGGGCCGTCGGGCGTCACCGCGAAGTACGGAGAGAGCGTGAGCTCCTGCAAGCACACGAGCTGCGCGCCTTCGCCGGCCGCGGCGCGCACGGCTTCGGAGAGCGCGGTGCGGTGCTCGCCGGGGTCCGGATGCCAGCGGTGCTGCACCGCGGCGATGCGGAACGGCGCGCGCGTCGGCGGGTCGACGCGCGCGGGGGAGTCGGGGAGGGCCCCCGTGCCGCTGACGATGCGGATCGTCATCGCGGTACCTGCTGCGTGATGCAGTGCACGCCACCGCCGCCGTAGGCGAGCGTCTGGCCGGGAACGCCCGTGATCTCGCGCGCGGGGAACGCGTCCTGCCAGATGTCGAGCGCGCGGCGCGTGCCGGAGTCGGCGTCGACGACCGGGACGATCACCGCGTCGTTCGCGAGGTACGCGTTGAGCGGCGGCACGACGACGGGGTCGCCGTCGACCGTCGTGCGCACCAGCACGTCGAGCTCGACGACATCCAGCCCTGCCGCCTTCAACACGTCGACGTTGCGCTGCAGCCGCTCGTGGTTGGCGTCGTCGCGGTCGCTCGTCGTCTGCGCGATGACGCGGCCGGGCGCGACGAACGCGCAGACGTTGTCGACGTGACCGTCGGTGTCGTCGTCCTCGAGGATGCCGTGCGGCAGCCAGACGACGCGCTCGACGCCGAGCCAGCGGCACAGCTCCGCTTCGATCTGCTCCTTCGAGAGATCGGGATTGCGATTCGGGTTGAGGAGGCACTGCTCGGTCGTCACGAGCGTGCCCTCGCCGTCGACGGTGATCGCGCCGCCTTCGAGGACGAACGGCGCCGCGTCGATGCGCTCGAGCCCGAACGCTTCGCACATGCGGCGTGCGAACTGTGCGTCCTTCTCGTACGGCACGAACTTCTCGCCCCACGAGTTGAAGACGAAGTCGACACCGGCGCGCTGCGCCCCGTCGTGCACGACGATCGCGCCCATGTCGCGCGTCCACGAGTCGTCGATGGGCCACTCGACGACCTCGACGTCGATGTCGCCGCACAACGTGCTCGCCTCGGTGCCCGCGCCCGGCGGCGCGATCATCAGCACGGGCTCCGTGCGCGACACCGCGCGCGCGACGGACGCGTACTCGTGCTTCGCGGTCGTGAGCTGCGACTGCCACATGTCGGCGCGCGCGGGCCACGCCATCACGCAGCGCTCGTGGTCTTCCCATTCGGCCGGCATGCGCCAGGTCATGTCGCCATTATCCTCCGGGCGGTGGAAGCCCTCGCGGGTCTGCGCGTGATCGACATGGCCACGGTGTTCGCAGGCCCCGGCACGGCGCGCCACCTCGCCGACTTCGGCGCGTCGGTGACCAAGGTCGAGGCGCCGGCCGGCGACGGTGTGCGGCGCATGGGCTGGTTCCCGCCCGAGGGCGGCGACTCGTACACGTGGAAGCTCGTCGGCCGGGGCAAGCGCTGCGTGGTGCTCGACCTGAAGAGCGAGAGCGGGCTCGATGCGATGTTGCGGCTCGTCGACCGCGCCGACGTGCTCATCGAGAACTTCCGTCCCGGCACGTTGGAACGGCTCGGCCTCGGTCCCGACGTGTTGTTCCAGCGCAATCCCGGGTTGGTCGTGCTGCGGGTCACCGGCTTCGGGCAGGACGGTCCGTACGCGCAGCGACCCGGCTTCGCGACGATGGCCGAGGCGATGAGTGGCTTCGCGGCGATCAACGGCGAGCCCGACGGTCCGCCGTTGCTCCCGCCGATCGCGCTCACCGACGAGGTCGCCGCGCTCGCAGGTGCGTTCGCGGTGATGACCGCGCTGCGCCATCGCGATCGCACCGGCGAGGGACAGGTGATCGACGTCAACCTGCTCGAGTCGATGCTGCAGATGATGTCGGCGTTGCCGTCGGCGGCCGCGCACCTCGGCTACGAGCAGCCGCGTCTCGGCGCGGGCATCCCGTACACGGTCCCGCGCGGCACGTACCAGTGTTCCGACGGCGAGTGGATCGCGATCTCGACGTCGGCCGAGTCGGTCGCGCACCGTGTCCTCGCGCTCATGGGTGTCGGCGACGACACGCGCTTCGCGACCTTCGAGGGCCGCGCTGCGCACCGCGAGGAGATCGACGAGATCGTGTCGAAATGGGTCGGCGCGCGGACGTCGGCCGAAGTCGTCGCCGCGTTCGAGGCCGCCGAAGCTGCGATCGCGCCCGTCTACACGATGGGCGAGCTGCTCGCCGACCCGCACGTCGTCGCGCGCGACGTCTTCATCGAGGCCGACGGCGTGCGCATGCAGGGCCCGACCGCGCGGCTGTCGCGTACCCCCGCGGTCGTGCGTTGGCCGGGCCGACCGCTCGGTGCCGACACGGACGCGGTGCTCGCAGAGTTGGAAGCCGAGAACGGTGGTGCGGTATGAGCAGCCAGGCGCAGACCACAGGCGCGGTCAGGGGTCGTCGGATTCGTTGCCGTCAGGTTCGAGCGCCGGAGGTCGGAGCCGCATGAGCGCGAAGACGGTTCCCGCGCAGTTCCTGGAGACGGTCACGGCCTTCGGCGCGCAGGCCGCGCTGCGGTGGAAGGTCGGCGACGACTTCGAGGAGTGCACGTGGGCGCAGTACGCGGAGCGCGCGACGCGGGTCGCAGGTGCGCTCGGCGAGCTCGGCGTCGGCCCCGGCGATCGGGTCGTGTTCATCATGCGAAACCGGCCCGAGTTCCACGTCGCCGACATCGCGGTGATGCTGTGTGGTGCGACCCCGATCTCGATCTACAACTCCTCGGCGCCCGATCAGATCGAGTACCTCGCCGGGCACTGCGGCGCGGTCGCCGCGATCGTCGAGGATTCGGGGTATCTCGACCGGCTGCTGTCGGTGCGCGACGCGTTGCCGTCGTTGCGGCACGTCGCGGTGATCGACGAGCCCGCGGGCGGCGCGCCGGAAGGCGTGTTGCGGTGGTCGGATCTCGTCGCGCACGCGCCCGTCGACCTCGAAGCCGCGTGCGACCGCGCGCAGCCGTCGGATCTCGCGACCGTCATCTACACGTCGGGCACGACCGGCCCACCGAAGGGCGTGATGCTCGACCACGCCAACATCAGCTGGACCGTCGATTGCTACCGCGCGACGGTCGACGTCGAGCCGGGCTGGCGCGTCGTGTCGTACCTGCCGATGGCGCACATCGCGGAGCGGATGGCGTCGCACTATCTCGGGATCGCGTCCGCGTTCGTCGTCACGACGTGTCCCGAGCCCGGGCTCGTCGTGCCGTACCTCAACGCGGTGCGGCCGCAGTCGTTCTTCGCGGTGCCGCGCGTGTGGGAGAAGGCGTACGCGACGTTGCACGCCGCGGTCACCGCGGATGCGGCGCAGGCCGCGGCGTTCGAGGACGCGGCCGCGGTCGGCTGGGAGGTGTCGGAGCTCCGGGCGCGCGGCGAGGAGCCTGCGGGTGAGCTCGCGGCGCGCTTCGAGAAGGCGGACGCGATCCTCGGGTTCGTGCGGTCGCTGACCGGGCTCGACGAGGCCGTCATCTGTGTTTCGGGCGCAGCGCCGATCCCGTTCGAGGTGCTGAAGCTGTTCCGTTCGATCGGGCTGCCGCTGTCGGAGATCTACGGGCTGTCGGAGACGTCGGGGCCGTGCACGTGGACGCCGTTCCGTGTGCGCGTGGGCACCGTCGGTCCGCCGATGCCCGGGATCGAGGTGCGGCTCGAGGACGACGGCGAGGTGTGCACCCGCGGCGGCAACGTGTTCCGTGGCTACCTCGACGCCGCGGAGAAGACGGCCGAGGTACTCGACGCCGACGGTTGGTTCCACACCGGCGACATCGGCGTGTTCGACGACGAGGGCTATCTGCGCATCGTCGATCGCAAGAAGGAGCTGATCATCACCGCGGGCGGCAAGAACATCTCGCCCGCGAACCTCGAAGCCGCGCTCAAGGGCGGCGAGCTCATCGGGCAGGCCGCGGCCATCGGCGACAACCGTCCGTTCATGTCGGCGCTGCTCGTGCTCGACCCCGACACCGCCGGGGCGTGGGCGCATCGGCAGGGGATCGATCTTCCCTTCGAGGCGCTGGCCTCGGATCCGACCGTGCTCGCCGAGGTGCAGCGGGAGGTCGATGCCGCGAACGAGCGCTTCTCGAACGTCGAGAAGATCAAGAAGTTCGTCGTGCTCTCGCGCGAGTGGCTCCCGGACTCCGAGGAGCTCACGCCCACGATGAAGCTCAAGCGGCGGGGCGTCGACGCGAAGTACGCGTCGGAGATCGAAGGGATCTACGGGCCCTGAACGCGGCGGTCGAGCACCGCCCAGTCGTCGTCGAGCCGATCTCCGTAGCGCAACATGTATCGGATCCCGTGCGCGCCCGACGAGCCGCGACGCGCCGACCTCGGCTCGACTCCGACGTGCGCGGCGTCGGCCCGGATCGCGTCGAGGCATCGCGTGACCGCATCGCGTCCGGCGACCGTGAGCCGCACGGCCACCTCGCGCCCGTCGATCGCGTTCAGGCTCCGGAGATCGACGAGCCCGGCCTCGAGCGCCAGCGTGACGATGCGGCTCGCGGTCTGGTTGCTCACACCCATGTGCTCGGCGACGTCGGTGACGCGCAACGGTGGCGTGCGCTCGGCGAACAACAGGAGGAACCGGAACACACGCGGGTCTACGCCATGGCGGCGCGCGGTGCGGCGCAGGCGCGTCTGCAGGCGTCCCGCGGTCGCGAGGAGTCGGGTCGCGACGACCGCGATGTCGTCAGGATCACGGGTCGGCGGCGGCCACGGATCGCGCCAGCGCCGCCCGATGATCGTCGGCAGCGGCTTGCCGCGCGGCGGCCGCTTGCGGAACGGCGCGGTGCTGAACAGCGTCTCCATGCGCGCATCGTCGCGCGGCGCGCCGACAGTCTTCGCGCGGCGCTCGCCGCCGCCAGGTCACACCGAAAAGTTCATTTGCGCGTTGCTTCCTTTTGGATGCATCGCGCGCACCGATCGAAGCGACCGGGCCGACCTCATCGCGCGTTGCTTCCTTTTGGATGCATCGCGCGCACCGATCGAATCGACCGGGCCGACCTCATCGCGCGATACGTCCATTTGGAAGTGACGCGCAAATGAAGAAATCGGCGTGCGGGGCGCGGCGCCGCGGACCCGCGTGTGGAGTGCCCAACCGACGTTCGACCGAGGACCGGTGAAGAACGCCGGCCGCCGGAAATCGCTCAGCCCTCGGGCGCGGTCTCCACGCGATCGGCACCCCGCCGGCGAGCCTCGTCCAAGGCCTTGCCCGCCTGCGCGACCAACTCCGCCGCGCCCAGCGCGTGCGTCGGGTAGCAGGCGACGCCGGCCGACACGGTGAGCGAGTCGCCGACCGGCGAGCCCAGCAGCGTGCCCCGCACCCGCTCGGCAGCCCACACGGCACCCGTCTCCGACGTGTCCTCGAGGATCGCGCCGACCATCAGCTCGCCGAGCCGGCAGGCCGAGTCGCTCTCACGCAGCGTGCGCCGCACGACGTCGCCGACGACACCGAGCGCCTGATCGCGCGTGACGTCGTCCGATCCGTGCAGACCGTCGAGCTCGAAGATCACGACCGAGATCGGACGCAGGGAACGCCGTGCCGCCGCGACCTGCTGCTGCACGAGCACCGCGAAGTAACGCTCGTCGTAGAGACCCGTGGTCTGATCGAACGCGTGGTCACCGGCCGGAGCGGTGAGCTCGTCGTGATCGGTGTCACGCCGGTTCGCCTCTTCTTCGAGGATCGCGGCGACCGCGTCGAGCTCGCGATGCAGACGCTGCACGTCGTTCGAGGTTCCGGCGAGCCGCTCCTCGGTGTGGTGCAGCTGCGCGGCGATCGCGGCGCCGGCCGCACCGGCAACGACTCCCGCAGCACCCGCGACGACACCCAGTGCCGGAAGCGAGATCACGACCGCGAGAACACCCGTCGCGAGCGCGACGATCGCGGCTGCGATCGAGAGAACGAGGCGCCGATCGACCATGCGCCTACTCATCGGCCGGGCGGGGGGCCCGCCTGAGCCTTCACGGGCCTTTCACGACGCCCGGTCCGCCGGCATTCCGGAGTCCCCCAGGACCAGGTCGGCGATGTCGCCCATGATGTCCGCCAGCCGGTAGTCCTTCGGCGTGTAGACCCGGGCGACCCCCGCTGCCAGCAGGCGGGCCTGATCCGCCTCGGGAATGATCCCGCCCACCACGACCGGCGCCGACACGCCGTCGTCACGCAGCGCGCGCATTGTCTCGGGCACGAGCTCCAGGTGGGAGCCCGAGAGGATCGAGAGCCCGACGACGTCGACGTCCTCGTCCCGCGCGGCCGCCGCGATCTCCTCGGGCCGCAGCCGGATGCCCTGGTACACGACCTCCATGCCGGCGTCGCGTGCCGCGACCGCGATCTGCTCGGCGCCGTTCGAGTGACCGTCGAGGCCGGGCTTGCCCACGAGGATGCGGATCGGTCGGTGCCCGCCCGCCACGGCGGTCTGCACGCGCTCGCGCACCGCGAGCAGCCCCGACGACGCCGCCGACGCGACCCGCCCGATCCCCGTCGGTGCGCGGTACTCGCCGAACACCTCGCGCAGCACGCCCGACCATTCGCCGACGGTGCCGCCCGCGCGCACCAGCGCGAGCGTCGGCTCCATCAGCTCGGCATCCGCGGACGATGCCGCGGCGCGCAGTCCATCGAGCGCGGCGGCGACCAGGGTGTCGTCACGCGACGCGCGCCACTCCCGCAGCGCAGTCACCTGCTCGCGTTCCGCCGCGGGATCGACGACGAGGAACGACGCCTCGCCCTCGAGCTGCTCGGTGAGCGGCGACGGCGCGGTCTCGGTGAACGTGTTCACGCCGACGATCGAGATGTCGCCCGACTCGATGCGGCGCATGCGATCCGCGTGCGACTGCACGAGCTCGCCCTTGAGCTGCTCGATGTTCGCGAAGGCGCCGCCGGCATCGAGGATGCGGTCGAGCTCGGCCCGAGCCGACTCGGCCAACGCGGCCGTCTTCGCCTCGATCACCTTCGACCCGTCGAAGATGTCGTCGTACTCCAGCAGGTCGGTCTCGAACGCGAGGACCTGCTGGATCCGCAGCGACCACTGCTGGTCCCACGGCCGGGGGAGTCCCAACGCCTCGTTCCAAGCCGGCAGCTGCACCGCCCGCGCCCGAGCCCGCTTCGACAACGTCACGCCCAACGTCTCGAGCACGATCCGCTGGATGTTGTTCTCGGGCTGCGCCTCGGTCAGCCCGAGCGAGTTCACCTGCACGCCGTACCGGAAGCGGCGCGCCTTCGCGTCGGTGATGCCGTACCGCGTCTCGGTCAGCGACGACCACAGCTCCGTGAACGCACGAACCTTGCAGACCTCTTCGACGAACCGGATGCCCGAGTTCAAGAAGAACGAGATGCGCTCGACGACCGTGACGAAGTCGGCCTCCGGAACGCGCCCCGACGCGCGCACCGCGTCGAGCACGTCGATGGCGGTCGCCAATGCGAATGCGATCTCCTGCACGGGTGTCGCGCCC
This sequence comes from Acidimicrobiia bacterium, assembly GCA_036271555.1. Classification (NCBI taxonomy): domain Bacteria; kingdom Bacillati; phylum Actinomycetota; class Acidimicrobiia; species Acidimicrobiia bacterium. Next base: position 1,577 of record DATBAK010000086.1, on the reverse strand, counting down.
GCCTCTTGCAGGTGGTACGAGCACACGTTGATCGGGTTCCACGCGGGGACGTGCAGGACCGTCCACGTGATGAGGTCGACCGTGAGGCGCAGCGACGGAGCCGGCGGGAAGATGTACGTGCCCCGCGACAGGTACTCCTTCATGATGTCGTTCTGCGTCGTGCCGGCGAGCGCCGACGCATCGACACCCCGCTCGGTCGCGACCGCGACGTACAACGCGAGCAACCACATCGCGGTCGCGTTGATCGTCATCGACGTGTTCATCTCTTCGACGGGGATGTCGTCGAAGAGGGTGCGCATCTCGGCGATCGTCGGCACGGGAACGCCGACCTTGCCGACCTCGCCGTGCGCCATCGCCGCATCCGAGTCGTAGCCCGTCTGCGTCGGGAGATCGAACGCGATCGACAAGCCGGTCTGCCCGCGCGACAGGTTCGTGCGGTACAGCTCGTTGGACGCCCGGGCCGACGAATGGCCCGAGTACGTCCGCATCACCCAGGGGCGGTCCCGTTCGGAGGCCACGCCGGAAGCCTAGGACCGGTAGTCGTAGAACCCCTGACGGGACTTCCGCCCGAGGCGCTCGGCGCTCACCATGCGGCGAAGCAACGGGGCCGGCGCGTAGTTGGGGTCGCGGAACTCGTCGTACAGCGCATCGAGGATCGCGAGGCTCGTGTCGAGGCCGACGAGGTCGAGCAGCTCGAGCGGACCCATCGGGAAGTTGCAGCCGCCCTTCATGGCGGCGTCGATGTCGTCGCGCGTCGCGACGCCGGCGTCGAAGAGCCGGGCCGCGTTGTTCAGGTACGGGAAGAGCAGTGCGTTCACGATGAAGCCCGCCTGATCCTTCACCTGCACGGCGTTCTTGCCGCACGTGGTCGCGAATGCGGTCGCGGTCTCGATCGTCTCGTCGCTGGAGGTGATCGCGCGCACGACCTCGACCAGCGCCATCATCGGCGCGGGATTGAAGAAGTGGATGCCGCACACCTTTTCCGGACGGCCGGTGTTCATCGCCATCTCGACGACGGGCAACGTCGACGTGTTGGTCGCGAGGATCGTGCTCTCCGGACAGATGCGGTCGAGCTCGGTGAAGAGGTGCTTCTTGGCCGCGAGGTCTTCGACGATCGACTCGATGACGAGGTCGCACTCGCGCAGCTCGCCGAGGTCGGCGACGGCGCGCACCCGACCGAGCACCGCGTCGCGCTCGGTCGCTTCGAGCTTGCCCCGGTCGACCTGCTTGGCGAGCGACTTCTCCAGGCCCGCGACCATGGCGTCGGCCGTGCTCTGGGAGCGACTGCGCAACACCACTTCGATCCCGGACTTGGCCGCGACCTCGGCGATGCCCGAGCCCATGATCCCCGACCCAACGATTCCAACGCGCTTGACCGACATGAATCCGTCCCTCCCCGGCGCCCGTCGTCCCGGGCGGCGGCGAGAGGCTACCGGCGGGTAGCCGGAGGAGGCGAGTGCGCTCGGCGCCGTACGCCCGCTCGTAGGATCCACCCCGTGACCAAGCCGACCGGAACCGTCGCCCTCGTCGGCGGCGACGAATGGACCGAGCCGTGCGCGGCGTTCGACGCCCGGTTG